>NZ_WEZF01000080.1 GCF_009177065.1 Tautonia marina | reverse complement strand
GCCAGGCGCATGACATGTCCCAGGCGAAAGCCCTGATCAATGGACTCAAATGCGAGCACATCATCGCGGATAAGGGGTATGACAGCGGCCCCTTCGTGGCGACGATCGAGGCGGCCGGGGCGACGGCGGTGATCCCCTCGCGGTCCAACCGACGCGAGCCCCGGCAGTATGACAAACACCTTTACCGGGAGCGGAACCAGGTGGAGCGGCTCATCGGCCGGCTGAAGGAGTGCCGCCGCGTGGCGACCCGCTACGAGAAGACCGCACGCAACTACCTGGCATTCTGCCAGTTGGCGTCCGTCATGGTCCTCCTGGCCTGATTGTCAGTAGAACCTA
>NZ_WEZF01000079.1 GCF_009177065.1 Tautonia marina | reverse complement strand
CTCGGCCAAGGTCCGGTCGCGCTGCTCGGGCGTGGCGATCCCGTCGACCCTGACGGAAGCCCAGGCAAGCATGGCACGATGATGCAGCGATTTGGGCGGATTGTTCTCCAGATAAGTGCGCAGCTTCTTGAGGCCGGCGCGAGCCTGCGGGCTCTCGGCGTAGCCGTCGGGGGCGATGCCAACGGTGACCGCGGCAAGTGTCACACCGTAATGATCGTCGATCTCCAGGGGCGCGTAGTCGCAATGCGGCCAATTCCAACCACCGTCCTCGCGTTGTACGGCCCACATCATGTCGAGCACCTCGCGGGCCACGTTGCTCAACTCGCCCGTCGTCTGCGCGTCGTTGAA
>NZ_WEZF01000078.1 GCF_009177065.1 Tautonia marina | reverse complement strand
CTCAACGACGCGCAGACGACGGGCGAGTTGAGCGACGTGGCCCGCGAGGTGCTCGACATGATGTGGGCCGTACAACGCGAGGACGGTGGTTGGAATTGGCCGCATTGCGACTACGCGCCCCTGGAGATCGACGATCATTACGGTGTGACTCTTGCCGCGGTCACCGTTGGCATCGCCCCCGACGGCTACGCCGAGAGCCCGCAGGCTCGCGCCGGCCTCGAGAAGCTGCGCACTTATCTGGAGAACAACCCGCCCAAATCGCTGCATCATCGTGCCATGCTCGCCTGGGCTTCGGTCAGGGTTGATGGGATTGCCACGCCCGAGCAGCGCGACCGGACCTTGGCCGAA
>NZ_WEZF01000077.1 GCF_009177065.1 Tautonia marina | reverse complement strand
GAAGCCCTCATCGCCTCCGCCGCCATCGAATATGTGCGCTATCTCCGCTGTGTCGATGCCGAGGAAGCCCACCTCAAACCCGCCGCCCGCCTCGCGCTGCGCGACTGGCGTGAACGCAAGCAGCACGCCGTCCGACGCCGCGCCCAGGATCTCCCCAAGGACCCCGCCGCCGTCATCGCCGATCTTCATGAAACCGCCTTCGGCATCGACTGGATGCTCCGCCACTGGCGCATGCTTCAAACCCTCATCGCCTCCGGCCAGGGCTGGACAAGTCCCGACTTGACGATGGCCATGCACCTGCTCGGCCAGGCTCCGTTGCGTCCCGCCCCCGACGACTCCTCCGACAGCGCC
>NZ_WEZF01000076.1 GCF_009177065.1 Tautonia marina | reverse complement strand
GCCGAGGAACGACTCGGGCGGGGTCTCCTCCTCCTGGAAATGAGGATTCCTGCCGAACGAATAGGCAACCTTGACCGTCTCACCGCCGTCCGTGGAGTAGTAGATATTCACGGGAGCCGGCCCACCGAGCACATTGCAGTAGTTGCCCCATACGAGCATCTCCCTGCCGTCAATGTCCCAGGTGTGAATGCCGTCGAGCGGATGGAAATACCAGCCGGGACGAGCGGGGTCCTTCGCGACATGCGGTCGGTAATCACTCCCGTCGCAATCCTCGACGACGATCTCGCGATATGTCCCGAGATTGTCGGTGCTCAGGAACAGCTTCTCGCGCGTGGCGAAGAGGATGTTTCCATTCTTGAGCAGGCAACTGAAGGTGATGTTGTCCGCGTCCGG
>NZ_WEZF01000075.1 GCF_009177065.1 Tautonia marina | reverse complement strand
ACCGAGGAACGACTCGGGCGGGGTCCCCTCCTCCTGGAAGTGCGGATTCCTGCCGAACGAATAGGCGACCTTGACCGTCTCACCGCCGTCCGTGGAGTAGTAGATATTCACGGGCACCGGCCCACCGAGCACATTGCAGTAGTTGCCCCATACGAGCATCTCCCTGCCGTCGATGTCCCAGGTGTGAATGCCGTCGAGCGGATGGAAATACCAGCCGGGACGAGCGGGGTCCTTCGCGACATGCGGTCGGTAATCACTCCCGTCGCAATCCTTGACGACGATCTCGCGATATGTCCCGAGATTGTCGGTGCTCAGGAACAGCTTCTCGCGCGTGGCGAAGAGGATGTTTCCATTCTTGAGCAGGCAACTGAAGGTGATGTTGTCCGCGTCCGC
>NZ_WEZF01000074.1 GCF_009177065.1 Tautonia marina | reverse complement strand
GAGGGGGTGTCGGCGACGCGTTTGCGGGAGACGTGGGGGTGGGCCTGGTGCCACTGGCGGTCCTGGTCCTTGGAGCGTTCGACGCGGAGGCGCATGAGCTGGTTGATGCCGCGGAGCATCTCGGAGAAGGCTTCGCGGCGGTAGCGCTGGCGGAGCTGGCCGTCCTTGGAGGTGTCGATGAGGGCGAGCTGGGCGACGGCGGCGGCCTGGTCGGCGTCGTGGTCGTGCCAGCGCTGGTCGCGGAGGGCGTCGAGGCGATCGAGTTCTCGGGCAATCCGGGCGCGGAGGTCAGCTCGGGCGGGGACGGGGTCGGTCGGCTGGCCGGGCAGGGGGGAGCCGGGAGCGCCGGAGCAGACGCGGACGAGGTGCCAGTGGGCGCGGAGGTCGGGGTCGGCGTCGGGGCCGGGCGATTG
>NZ_WEZF01000073.1 GCF_009177065.1 Tautonia marina | reverse complement strand
CCCCGGTGAGGATCAGCCGCACCGGGTTGCCCAACGCGTCGGCGGTCAGGTGCAGCTTCGTCGTCAGGCCGCCCCGGGACCGGCCGAAAGCCTGTTCACCGCTTTTTTTCGGGCGCCGGCGGCATGGCGGTGGGCGCGGACCGAGGTGGAGTCGATGAGCAGGTTCTCCAGGTCGGCGTCGCCGCCGAGGGCCTCCATGATCCGGGCCCAGGTCCCCGTCTTGGCCCAGCGGTTGAACCGCTGGAAGACCGTGTCGTGCTTGCCGAAGCGGGCCGGCAGGTCGGACCAGGGGGCACCGGTGCGGGCGACCCAGAGCACGGCGTCGAGGAAGAGCTTGTTGTCCTTGGCGGTGGCTCCGGGGTCGCCGGGCTTCCCGGGCAAGAGGTGGGCGATGCGTCGGAATCGTTCGTCGTCCATCTCGAAGCGGCGCATCGAG
>NZ_WEZF01000072.1 GCF_009177065.1 Tautonia marina | reverse complement strand
GTTTCGGTCGACGTGTCCGATGATGGTCAGGTGGCCACGCTGCTTTTCGACAGCCTTCACGTTGCCGTCGACCGCGTCCATGCATCTCGCGCGGGCGGGGGTGGCCAGCCTGCTGCTGCGACCAAGATGCTGACGATTCACGTTCCCTACACCACCGACCATCGCAGCGTTCCCATGACGCTCGATGTCCGGGGCTTCGCCAGCGCCGACCCGGGCGCCCACCTCCGCCTCGTCGTCGCCGCGGGCGAGTCCACGCAGGTCATCGACCTGACTCCGGAGGAGAGCGGTGTCGAACTCAAGGGCACGGCCAAGCAAGCGGCCCAGGACCAGTTTGCGGATGCCTGCTTCGGCGATTTCCATGACCGCGTTCGGTTGCAGTTTCAGAGGCACGCCGCCGAGCCCGTGGCTCAAATCACGGTCTTCCTGATGGCCGAGCGCAACACCGATCAGGCCGACTCCGGCGGTGCCGCTCTCTTCGTCGACTCGCTCGACCTGACCATCGA
>NZ_WEZF01000071.1 GCF_009177065.1 Tautonia marina | reverse complement strand
ACATCCCGCTGGAGCAGGGCTTCATGTATCTGACGGCGGTGATCGACTGGTTCAGCCGTTACGTGCTCTGCTGGCGGCTGTCGAACACGCTCGACGGCCGGTTCTGCCTGGAGGCGTTGGAGGAGGCCCTGAGCGGCGGCCGGCCCGCGATCTTCAACACCGATCAGGGGGTCCAGTTCACGGCGAAGGCGTTCACGGGTCGTCTGGAGAAGCACGGGGTGGCGGTGAGCATGGACGGCCGGGGTCGTGCCCTGGATAACGTGTTCATCGAGCGGCTGTGGCGGTCGCTGAAATACGAGGAAGTGTACATCAAGTCGTATCAGAACGTGAAGGAACTCGAAGGCGGCCTTGAGGGGTGGTTTGCGTTCTACAACCACGAACGCCCCCACCAAAGCCTGGCCTATCGGACTCCCGCCGAGGTCTACCACGATGCCAGGCCGATCAGGCCATGAGCGGGCATGCCTCGTCGGAGCATAACGTAAAATCGGGCCCGAGTGGTCTGGACAATGGGGTCCACTTCA
>NZ_WEZF01000070.1 GCF_009177065.1 Tautonia marina | reverse complement strand
ACCGACTCAGCAAGAGAACGGGAATCTACGTCTATGCCTATGCCTTTCGGCACCGATTCGCTACCCGCAAATTGGCTGAAGGTGTTGCTCCTGCTGTCGTGGCGCAACTGATGAATCACTCTGACCTTTCAATGATAAGCAAGCACTATTCACACATTGGCACCATGCACAGTCTGATGAGAGATGCCATAGATTGAACTTTTGCATTGTTTGATTCGTATTGTATATATGTATTTAATTGATGACCGCGAGAAAACCCCCTGGAAATTGCCGGGGGGTACTCTCACTAGATTAGAGACTGGCGACTATTCGATAGATGGACACGTTGACGAGATTTGTGTAGAGCGCAAAGCATCAATCAACGAATTAGCAATCTGTCTGTGCGGCGCTGAACGCGCGCGCTTCGATAGAGAATTAGAGCGTATGCTTGGATTCGCCCATAGAATAATCGTATGCGAAGCGCCCTATGAAAATGTCGAGTGCTACCCTGCCAACGAAAACCTACCGCGATTCGTCAAAAACAGAATCAAAGTAAAACCCGGCTTCATCAAGAAACGTATCAGGGAAGTG
>NZ_WEZF01000069.1 GCF_009177065.1 Tautonia marina | reverse complement strand
GAAGGCTGCGTTGTGTGCCCAACTCCGACCATTGTCCTCGGACAAGAGAATCTGTCCGTTACCGAATCCAAAGGCCTTATTGTCGCGCTGTGAGTCGATGTACGGCCCCTCTGGGGCTCCGCGATACAAAAAGTGTTCGGTCTCGCCGATCACCCCGGTGTCGGTAGCCCCGAGGCTGGAAAAGCCGGCGTTGACAAGACTGCCCGCGGTTGCCGTCGCGGCAACTGTTCGTACAAACTGGCGTCGGTTCGAGTGATATTGGGATTTCATGATTCACCGTCCTGTTGGTTCGGTGGTGCCAAACGGCCAGCCGGGCAATTTGCCGCATGACTGCAAGGCGAGGATGTCGAAAGCGCTTCCCGCGTTGGAAATGAGGTTGCCGCAATCCTGGACCGGCGAACGGGTGAACCATTTCCCGCTCTCGCGCTGATTGGCCAGCAACCAGGAGATGCCGCGCTCAAGTCGCGGGTCGTCCGCCGGCACACCGAGTTCCCGCGCGACGACGATCACGAAGCCGGTCCCGTAGCCGTCGCTGATATCGGTGGCCAGCGGTTGGCCGTCATCGCGGGCGAGTCCTCTCCAGTCCGTGAGCAAGCCCGCCGTGGACCAGCCACCGTCGTCGAGCTGGAGGGCCAACAG
>NZ_WEZF01000068.1 GCF_009177065.1 Tautonia marina | reverse complement strand
AGGTGATGTCGGTCGACCAGACCTGATCGCGGCGGTCGATCGTCAGCCCTCGGAGCAGATACGGGTAGACCTCGTGGTCCGGGTCTCGCGTGCTCGTGCGTGGGCCGGGAACGATCGCCTCCAGGCCCATCCGGGCCATCAGCCGCCCGACTCGCTTGCGGTTGACTCGCTCTCCCTGCTTGGCCAGCCAGGCCGTCATGCGACGGCTGCCGAAGAACGGTGTCCTGAGGTATTGCTCGTCGATCAGCCGCATCAGCCGCAGGTTCGTGGCCGACTCGCGGGCCGGCTCGGCGTAGAAGCTCGACCGGTTCAAGCCCAGCAGTTCGCACTGGCGACGGATGCTCAGCTGCGGATGATTCGGCTCGATCCAGCCCCGCCGCGTGGCGACGTCAGAGGCCAGCTTTTTTTTTCACCCAGGCCAGCTCCATCTGGAGCCGACCGATCTGCTCGTAGAGTTCGCCCTGCAGGGCCTCGGGATCGGGGGTTCGTTTGCTCGACCCACTGGCGAAGAGGTCCTCAACGCCGTCGAGCAGTTGTTTCTTCCACTGGCTGATCTGGACCGGATGGACCTGATGCTCCCGGGCCAGTTCGGCGATCGTGGCCTCCTGCTTGGTGGCCTGCAGGGCGACCTTCGCCTTGAAGGCCGGTGAGTGCCGCTTGCGGATTCGTCCCATGGTTCGTCCTCGATCAGTTCCCCTCAAGGATA
>NZ_WEZF01000067.1 GCF_009177065.1 Tautonia marina | reverse complement strand
CGGCTCAGAGTCCGCTGAGGTCGGCGGCGATGACCTTGGCCCCGTTTTGGAGGTTGAGCCGATCGACGGCGTCGCCGGAGATGGTGAAGGTCATGCTGCGTCGAGGGGGCAGGGAGAAGCCGGCGAGCATCGACGGGCTGCTCTCGACGCTCAGGTCCGAGCCGGTCAGGGCCAGGCCGTTGAGCAGCAAGGGGGCGGCGTTGTCGATCCGCAGCTTGTAGGTTTGCACGCCCTTGACCTTCTTGCCCTCGGTCACCTGGGCGCGGACCAGGCGGCTGATGATCCCTTCGGCCAGCTCGTCGGCCAGGGCCTCGGCGGTGGCGTCGGCGGCGACCGGCAGGGAGAACTTGCCGACGGCGGCCCAGCGGCTGGCGTTCGGGTCGCTGGAGTAGATCAGGACCGAGGCGTCGCGGTCGTCGGAGCCGGCCGGGGCGTCGTGGAAGCGGACCAGGCAGGCCAGGGCCGGTCCTTCGGGAGCGGCCGGGGCGTCGAGTTCGACGTTCATGCCCAGGGTGCGGGTGCCGACGAGGACCCCTTGGAGGGCCTCGGCCATGGGGTCATTGCCCTGGACCTGGACGTAGAGGGTGGCCGGTCCGATGGGGGTCAGTTCGGCGTTGGGCTCGGTGATGCGGTCGACGAACTGGCGGGCGAGGCTCAGCTCGTGGGGGTTGGCCCACTTGCGGGAGAGTTGGGCGATGGTCGACCAGTCGAGCTTGTAGATGAGGTTCCAGAGGACCAGCTGGGTGACGGACTCGGGGGCCTTTTCCAGCGAGAGCTGACGGAGGGCCTTCTGGACGATGGGGTCGGAGCCGACCTCGGTCTG
>NZ_WEZF01000066.1 GCF_009177065.1 Tautonia marina | reverse complement strand
TCCCGTCATGTTTTCGGGGCGGCGGGGACGGGCTCCACCACCTCGATGGATCGCAAGCGTGTCGCCACCGCGGCGGTCAGCCGCACCGCTCCCTGGACCACCGTCCCCGGGCAGGCCACCTTCCGGCCACTGGCACGCCGCTCGTGATAGCGGTACGAGCCGAAGAACTGCTCCAGGTTGTGAGTCGAGGAGCCGTCTTCCCCCGGGTGGAGGATGATTCATGACTTCGGTTTGATAAAAAGAACCTCGCCGCGCTCGATCCATCCCTTGCGTAGGTCCACCCGGAACCAGCCGTCACTGTTCTTCGGCTGAAAACGCACGGGAGATCGCGGTCCGAACTTGGCCAGGTCGTATTCCGCCCAGGTCCGGCCCAGATCGGGCGAGAACGCGATCCCTGTCTTGTAGGTCGATGCCGGCGCACAGTGCCCGGCCAGGATCACACCATCCTGGATGATCATGTTCGCAAGCTCGAACTCCGCATCAAAGAGCCGGGTATGCTTCGATGGGTCGGCCAGGTGTGCCGGATCGCATTGAAAGATACCGCGGTCATACTCCTCGTCGGGTCGCTTCGGGCCATTGGCATCGGCCGCCCAGTAGAGCTGTCCGGCGACGAAATTGATGCCGCCCGACTTGTAACGCGAATTGGCGTCCACCGAGATCAGCACCGTCCAGTCCCAGTGATCAGTGGGGGCGTCGTAGGTCCCGCGCAGCCAGTGGCATTCGTGGCCGTGTCCGCGGTCGATGTCGCCCGTGCAGGCGTAGAATGCCCGCTCGGCCGGATTGTAAGTCACCCCGTGAAGATGGCGGCAGATGACGGGATTCTCCGGATC
>NZ_WEZF01000065.1 GCF_009177065.1 Tautonia marina | reverse complement strand
AATTAGCTCGCAACTTGGCACCACTTGAGCGTCAAGTTCAGGAGGTGGAGTCAGTCATTCACGCTATCGATAAACTCATTCTCAAAATCGAAGCACACCTGCTCAACAACCGAGATGCCTAAATCCTCTCATGGCGATTGGCCCAGACAACGTCCGAGTGGTCCGGGTCGCGCAGCGAGACGAGGTGATTAGTGGAAGCCAGGCATGAAGGATAAGCAAAGGAGTTGCTTCAGCCTCGAGCGGCTTCGCCGTCCGGACAACGTGCCGTCGTTTGGGCCACCCGTGGGCTGCTTGTGGTGTACGCTTGCAAATCAGTGGCGGAGGTTATAGCAAACTCAAATGAGCCTAGTGAGATGCTCCGAATGCGGCCAATCGATTTCAAATCGAGCCGCCAGTTGTCCGCACTGCGGCTACAAAGCCCACAGATCAGCGAGTGGTCTCGAAACAGTCGTGATGTCGGTATTCCGCATCGTCATGCTTTTGCTCACAGTCTTCGCCGTGGTAGCCGGCTTCATATTCCCATTTGCCTGGATTCTGGCGATCCTGTTCCTTGTCCTCGGAATCGCCGTGAAGAGGGTCGCATAGGCAAGGTGATCCTCGTGGTGGGGTCGTCTTGTCTCGTGCTGGAGCGGGGGGCAGGGACTTGAAAACGACGAAGAGGATGTGGGTGATTGGTTCAGCCACACAGACACGCAATCGGGAAGCCATTCAGTGCCACTCTACGCTATTAACCTTGGATGGGATCGCCCACTCCAATTCTCGCAATGGCCCCAAAGCTTCAATGAACACTTGGTGGTCCTTCGCGTTATGCGAACAAAGGTAGAGCTGACAAC
>NZ_WEZF01000064.1 GCF_009177065.1 Tautonia marina | reverse complement strand
TCGGCGGACGGGTAGAGTCGGGCGACGTGCCGCAGTTGGGCGGCGAAGGCCTCCTGCATCCGCCGGGTCTTGCTCTTGCCGGACATCGCCTTCGCCCTCGCCGGGCTCTCCAGCGTGTTGGCGTGCAGCACGCCGGTGACGACGTTAACCACCGCCAGGACGTAGAGCAGATCCTTGCAGTCCCTCGTGCCGACGACCGGCCGATGCCCCTTCACCCCGAGCGTGCTGCACAGGGGCGGCACCATTGGGAAGCGGGCCTCGTCCTGGCTCAGGAGGATCAGCTCGCCGGCCTCGGCCCCCTTTTCAACTCGGCCAGATCCCCACGGGCCTCGGCCTGCCGCTGCGGGTCGCCCCGCAGGAAGCGGTAGGTCGGCCGATACGGCCGGATGCCATGCTTGCGGCAGAAGGCCTGCATCGCCGACTTGCCGACCCGGACACCGTGGGTGCGGTAGAGGTGCTCGGCCAGCTCGGCGTGGGTCCAGTAGGCCCGGTCCAGCCCCTGGGCCTGCGGCCCCTCGATCACCCAGGTCCTCAGCACGGGGGCCAGGTCGGCGGTCAGCTTGGGGTGCGGCTTGCCCGGTTTGCGGGGCCGCAGGGCGTCGAGGCCCCGCTCCAGGTAGGCGTTGAGCCATCGTTGAACTGAGCTGCGGGAGGTGCCGGTGTCGCAGGCGATCTGGCCGCGGGGGCGGCCCCGGTGGGCCATCAGGACGATCTGGGCTCGGGTGCGGAGCGGGGCCTCCGGGCTCGTCCGCAGCACCGACTCCAACGCCTCGACTTCCTCGTCCGGCAACTGGATGCGGATCATGGATGCTCCCCCGGCCGATCGGTTGACTTGTCCTCCTCCCGGCAGAT
>NZ_WEZF01000063.1 GCF_009177065.1 Tautonia marina | reverse complement strand
AACAGATCCTCGGGTTCTTTTACCAGCGAGCGGAGACGAGTGAAGTAGTCGCGCCGCCTGATCCGCTCCTTCTGGGCAACCTGGTCCAGGGCCTGGCAGTCGGCGATGATCACCTCGTTGGATGAGGTGCTGTACCGATTCGCGAAAACAGAGGACCAGAACCAGAATTCCAGGAATTCACGCTGCGGTTCGTCGATGCGATCAAACCCCTGAACTTGTCGCAGAAACACAACCAAGGGAATGATCATGTTTTCCGAAGGAAGCCAGTCGCGGTTTACAATGAATTTCTGATGGCGGAGGTAGCCCAGGCATTGGGCGTAGAGATCGCACGTCACCTCCCAGTGACGCTGAAAGTCACCGGCGTCAAGGTTCTCTAAGATTGATTTTTTGTCGATGCTGATCGGGCGGCCGCTATCCAGGCAGGCAAAATAGGCGACCGAGCGAACAATAGTCTCGCGGTTGACTCGCACGTCGCTCCGCTCCTCGAACTCCTCAATGCTTCGTCGAAGGTTGAAGCCGTGGTAGAGCTTCGCTGCCAGAATGTCAGTGAAGTTGAGCTGGATCCCCCGGCTGTTGCTGCGCTCAAAGAACAGACAGAACTTGTCGAGCGTCATATCGAGCAAATGGAAAGTCACCATCTTCTGCTTCTTGAAGAGGTCGCAGAGTTTCTTCAAGGTCCGTCGATAGACCCTGGCATAGGTCTTCCAGCGGTCTTCGTCGCCCTCTGCACGCAGTCGACGGCCGAAGGCCGAGTCGGCAAAGATTCCGTCCAGGTCCTCCTGATCGTCCCGCCCATGAACTTCGGCAGCATAAGCGTCGGAAATGCGAACCGAAACCGCCTCATCGCTCTCCTCGCCCCGAACTTCGTC
>NZ_WEZF01000062.1 GCF_009177065.1 Tautonia marina | reverse complement strand
CACGCGCCAGCGATGGCGGTACAGCTCGGCCACGGCCGCCGCCGGTACGTCCAACAGGTTGGTGATCAGCCGGATCGTCGTCGTCACGCCGTCCTCGACCCGCTCCACGACCACCTCGCGGAGTGGCACGTCGCGGACCTGATGCTTCGCCCGTCGCGAGGCGTGGAAGGCCCCGACACGGTCGCTGACGACCCCGGCGGCGTGGTCCTCCGGACCGAGCGGCCGATCGGACGCCTCGGCCAACGCCGGCGTATTGCGGCCGGGGGGCCGGAAGCGGATGACGAAGTGGGCCCGGGGCGTGGGCCCACCCGGCCGGTCGTCGTAGTGGGCGTCGATCAGGGCGAAGCTGTCGGAGCCGCGGTCGTAGAGCCGGACCTGGCCGGCCTCGATCCGGCCGATCGCCGCGTCGGCCTCGCTCTGCCCCGGCTCGGGGACAGCGATCACCTCCGGCAGGCCGTCGCCGACGGCGACCTCGAAGTCCAGCCGGGCGCGGTGGCGTCCGCCGTCGGGCCCCTTGCCCGATCGGACCGCCCAGGCGACCTGGGCGCAGGCCGGCAGGAAGGTGCCGTCGACGGCCAGGGCCCGCCGCAGCAGGTCGCCCAGGCCGTCGTCGGGGCCGACGCCGCCGGCCCGCCTGCGTCCCAACTCGGCCCGCAGGGCGTCGAGCATCGGCCGCAACCGCCCGGGGTCGGCAAGGCGATGGAAGTCCGAGAGGGTGCTGCGGCAGAGCTTCGGCGTGGACAGGTGCCGCCGAGCCTGCTCCGTCTGGCTGAAGTCCTCGAGGGTGCGCAGGGAGCGGATCGCGGGGTTGAAGAAGGCCAGCAGGTGGGCGACGAAGACGTCGTCAAGGAACAGGCGACGGTTGCCATGGGCCCGGT
>NZ_WEZF01000061.1 GCF_009177065.1 Tautonia marina | reverse complement strand
GCCGCCCATACCACCCATGCCGCCCATGCCGCCGCCCATACCACCCATACCGCCACCCATGCCGCCCATACCGCCCATACCGCCCATACCACCACCCATCATACCGCCGCCCATGCCACCCATACCGCCGCCCATGCCGCCCATGCCGCCGAACTGGCCGGTGGCACCGGAGGCGATGAGTCCGGGGGGCAGGACGACGCGGAGCGGAGCGCGGGAGGTGTTGGTGACCGAGACGGTCATGGCGCCTCCCTTGGCCCCTTCGGCCCGCACGGCGATCTGGCCGGTGCGGAGTCCTTCGAAGAGGTCCACGACGGGCAACTCGGGTTGGAGTTGAGCGTCAGCGGGAGATGCGTCGGGAGAGGGTGAGGAAGGGGCCGCGGGCAGAGCGTCGGCGGTCTGTCCGGAGGCCGGCGAGCCGAAGACGAGGAGCGTGCCCGCCATGCTCGCGGTGAGGAACCAGTGCGTGAGATAGGGACGCATTTTTGAGGGAAACCTTTCTGCAGTTGTCGCGATTGCACGCGTTGCCACGGTCGGGGCGATTCGTCCGAACGTGCCTTCCAGCCAGCAGTTGTGCTGGAACAGTCGGACGGTTGATGCTTAGCATATCATGCCGATCGAACGCGGAGGTCGCCTCCGGCTCATCGCCGGATCCGGGGACCCGATCGTTCGGAGTGTACCCCCTCAGACGGTCGGGTCGGGGGCCCTATTCGACGACCCTTTCCTGATCCGATCACCGGATCTTCCAGGGGGCCTTGCATTCGATCGAACCCGGAGAATCAGAGTTCTCTGAACGGCTTCACCCGAGCGGGGCTGGATGGCCTGGGAAGGTTTCCTCAGCCCCTTTGGCTCTGCAAGCGAGGGAGTGCGAGGCCGCAGAGGTTGGAGAAGGCAGCCGACCATCGCGCCGAGTCGGCCACGCGAAACCCGCGCTCGGAGTGGACCGTCGAGAACGGCTGGCCATACAAAATGAAACCGACGCGGTCCCGCACCGGGGCGGGACCGCGTCGGATCAGGCAGACAGGGCCTCGGCTCCACGAGACGGGAGCCGAGGCAGCGAGCCCGAGGGGTCGGGGTTGACGTTGACGGAGAGTCGTCGGTTGAC
>NZ_WEZF01000060.1 GCF_009177065.1 Tautonia marina | reverse complement strand
GGGCTATTGTCAAATGTTGTGGCCGGGGGTTGAGTCAGGCGGCGTCCTTGACCTCGATCCCGTCGACGAACTTCACGCCCCGGATCACGTCACCGAGGCGGCCTGATCCGTTCAACAGTCGCCACTTCTTCGATGCTGCCTCCATCAGCTTGAAGACCATCGTCAGGCACGCCACACGGCTGCCGCTGCCCTTCGTCTTGCCGTGCCGCAGCCGCACCGTGGCGAACGTCGACTCGATCGGGTTGGTGGTGCGGATGTGACGCCAGTGCTCCGCCGGGAAGTCGTAGAAGGCCAGCAACGCCTCCCGGTCCTTTGCCAGGCACTCCACGGCCTTGGGGTACTTCGCCTGGTAGGTCGAGATGAACAGGTCGAACGCCTTCTCCGCCTCGGCATGGGATTCGGCCTCGTAGATGGCGTGCAACGCCGCCTTGGCCTTCGGCTGCACGCCCTTGGGCATCTTGTCCAGCGTGTTCGCCGTCTTGTGCACCCAGCATCGCTGGGGCCGCGTCGCGGGCCACACCTGCCGCACGGCCTTCCAGAAGCCCAGGGCCCCGTCGCCGATCGCCAATGCCGGGTCGATCGCCAGGCCCCGGGCCTTGCAGTCCAGCAGCAGCTCCTTCCACGATTGCTCGCTCTCCCGGTAGCCGTCGGCCACGGCGATCAGCTCCTTCTTGCCGTCGGCGGTCGCCCCCATCAGGACCAGCATACACTGGCGATCCTGCTCCAGCCGGATGTTGAAGTGGACGCCGTCGGCCCACACGTAGACGTAGTGCTTGCCCTCCAGGGGTCGCTTGCTCCAGGTGTGGTACTCGGCCTCCCAGGCGGCCTTCAGCCGGGTCACGGTCGTGGCCGACAGCCCCGGGGCGTCCGGCCCGAGCAGGGCCTCCAAGGCGTCGGAGAAGTCGCCGGTGCTGACGCCCTTCAGGTAGAGCCAGGGGATCAGGTCCTCCAGGCTCTTCGTCCGCCGCAAGTACGGCGGGAGGATCGCCGAGGTGTACGCCTCCCGTTGCCCCGGCGGCCTGCGGTCCCGGACCCGGGGCTGGCGGACCTCGACGGGGCCGACGCCGGTGTGGATCGTCCGCTCGGGAAGGTAGCCGTTGCGGATGACCTGGCGACGGCCAGCTTCATCCCGCAGGTCGGCCCGGCCGTCGAGGTAGGCGACGACCTCGGCCTCGATGGCCTGGGCCAGCAGCGTACGGGCACCCCGGCGGAGGATGTCGGTCAGGGGATCGTCACTCAGGGCCGTTGGCCCGGCGATCGGCTGGGTTGTAGACTGATCCACGGCGGCGTACTCCTCGGCCATTTCGGCCGGCTGGTGGTCTTGCGATACACCAAGGGTACGCCGCCCTCCTCAACTCCTCGCCCACAACTTTCGGTTATAGCCCC
>NZ_WEZF01000059.1 GCF_009177065.1 Tautonia marina | reverse complement strand
GAGGCTGGGATGTTTTCGCCCCCGGGTCGTGCATAATATCCACATGAGCACTTCACCGCTATTTCCCGACCTGGAGGGCGACGACGGGCCGATGCAGCGGCCTCCGGTCGACCTTGGACCAGCTCCGCCACCGCGACTGCGGCGGCCCGACCGCGAGCAGATGCTCATGCGGCCCTGCTCGCTCGACGAATTGATCGGCGACGATCACGATGCACGACTCGTCTGGCAACTGGTCGAGACCTGGGACCTCTCGCGGTTCCTTGACACGATCCGGGCTCGGGGCGAGACGCCGGGACGCTCGGCCACCGATCCGAAGCTGCTCGTGGCGCTGTGGCTCTACGCCGCCACCCAGGGAGTTGCCGGCGGCCGGGAACTGGCACGCCTCTGCGAGTCGAGCGACCCGTACCGCTGGCTCTGCGGCATGGTGCCCGTCAACTATCACATGCTCAATGACTTTCGGGTGGCCCACGGGCAGGCGCTTCAGGACCTGCTGACTCAGATGCTCGCGGTGCTGATCCGCGGCGGGCTCGTGACGGTCAGTCGGATCGCCCAGGACGGCACCCGGGTCCGGGCCGGCGCCGGGGCCAACAGCTTCAAGCGGCGTGAGACGATCGAGCGGGCCTTGCAGCAGGCGCAGGCCCATCTGGAGATCATCCAGCGTCAGGCGGACCGGGCCGAGGACGCGACCGAGCGACGCCGGGCCGCCGAGACGCGGGCGGCGCAGCGGAAGGTCGACCGCATGAGGCAGGCCCTCGACGAGTTGGCGAAGGTCGAGCAGGCCAAGGCGCAGCAGAAGGCCAAGCCCAGCCGGTCGAACCCGGCGCGGGCGAGCACGACCGACCCCGAGTCGCGGTACATGCGGATGCCCGACGGGGGCAGTCGCCCGGCGTACAACGTGCAACTGGCCGTGGACACCGAGAGCCGCGCCATCGTCGGGGTCGACGTGACCAACGCAGGCAGCGACGCCGGGCTGGCCGAGCCGATGCGTGGGCAGATCGCCGAGCGGACCGGCGGCGTGGTCCAGGAGCACCTGGTCGACGGCGGTTACGTGAAGCTCGAGGACCTGGACCGGGCCGCCGCGTCCGAGCCCCCGGTGACGATGACCATGCCGGTGCCCCGGCCCCGGAAGAAGGACGCCGACCCGCACCGACCGAAGGCGACCGACAGCGAGGCGGTCGCGCAGTGGCGTCGGCGGATGGGGACGTCGGAAGCCAAGTCGGGCTACAAGGACCGAGCCGCGACGGTCGAGACGGTCAACGGGGAGTTGAAGTCCGAGCGCGGCCTGACGCCGTTCCGGGTCCGAGGGCTGCCCAAGGTGCGATGCGTGGCGTTGTGGTGCGCGCTGGCCTACAACGTCATGCATTTCGGGTGGCAGATGATCGGCCTGGCGGCGTAAGCGGAGGCGATCGCGGTCCACCCGGGCCGGAAAGGGAGCCTCTCTGACCACACGAGGGACTCGCAAGCCCGATTCCCGGGAGGAAGAAGCTCGACGCGAGAAAACCATCGCCTCAGCCGGACCGCCACTCACAAGTGCCACCGATGACGAAGAAAATCAAAAGGATCCCAGCCTC
>NZ_WEZF01000058.1 GCF_009177065.1 Tautonia marina | reverse complement strand
CTGTACTTTCCGGGTGAATGTATATGTCATGCGGCCAGGCTGAGGAGCCTTTCGGCCGTGGCCTGAATTTCCGCCTCGGTAGCCCCAGGGCGTAGAGTCGCACGAATCTCCTCGTCCAGCAATTCACGGCGCCAGGCCCGCCGCTTGTCCGCGTGGCTCGGCCGCCGTGACGCCTTGTCCCACGGCGACGCCGAGCGGTCGACCAGCTCCTCCTCCTCACGGCGCCAGGCCCACGCCTCGGTCATGGTGTAGGTCCACAGGCAGATATGGAAGGCCCCGACGTTTGCCCAGATGAACCGCACCTGCTGCTGGCCGGCCCCCACGATCTGCTTGCATTCGCGAAAGGCGATCTCCAGGCTGAACCGGTCGGCTACGGTCGTCAGGATGTCGGCGACGCTCGCCGCGGTGTCGGTGCAAAAGTAGGCCCGCCAGCCGGTCGGCTCGTCCACCAGCACCACCCGGATCACTCCACCGGCCGGTCGCCACGTTGCCAGGAACGTCTTGTATTTCTTGACCGTGGCAGCCCCATACAGGGTGATCGTCTCCGTGGACCAGCCGCGTCGCTGGCCGCCCCGCTTGTCCAGGTCGATCACATCCGGGCCGTAGGTGCGGGGACGGCCACGCTTGCCCACCGGCCGGGGGCCGGGTACGGTTCGCAGGGCCGCATCCTTGCGGAGCCGGCTGACGACGGTCATGCCCAGTTCCATCGCCGGCTTGAGGAACTCCCTACTGGCATAGGCCCCGTCGGCTACCACCCAGATCGGCAAACCCAGGAGCCCCAGCCAAGGCTTGGCCCACCGCAGCAGCTCGATGGCCAGCTCCAGCTTGGTGCGGAACTCCGGCCGGTGCTTCGGGTCGATGCCCGGCAGGTTCTTCTTGCGAACATAGAGCCGGGCCAAGAGCGGCAGGGCGACGACTCCCCACGCCGGGTGGGCCACGAGCAAGGCCAGGACGACGAAGACGTGGCCGTAGACGTAGGGCGAGCCGCCCGGGCCGGGGGTGGGGCTGTGATGGATGCCCGCCCCCTGCACGTGCGGACCATATCGTTTGGTCGGGGTGTCGTCCAGGGCGAGGGTTAGCCGCGTGGCCCCCTTGAGCAGCGGCCGGACGACCTCGGTCAGCAGGCGTCGGGCGATGCGATCGGCCCGCTTGCCGGCGGCCGCAACGGCGACGTAGCAGCGCTGATATTGCCCGCTGAGCTTGGCCGCCCTGATCCAGGTGGTGACGGTGCGCCGGCCTCGGGCCAGGACGGCCCCGAGGAACAGCAGGGCGAGCCTTGGGGCGGAGCGGCGATCCAAGCCAGCGGCGAGCCAGGAGAACCACTGGCACGAGGCGGGCGGCAGGTGCGAGGATGTCATCGGGGGCCGGCTCCGCTCGGGGTGTCAGGCTGGTGTGGTAACCGCCATCGTCCCGGTCGGGCCGGCCCCCGTCTACTCGACTCCTTGGGGCCAGCGGAGTCCGTCATGCGGTCGCAGCACAAGTCGTTCGAGCTGTTCGCCGACTACCATCAGTTCTACCTCTGGGACCGCGGCATGAACCCCGAGGCCCCGGAAGACTACACCGACGAGGATACGCGGCTCCGGATCAAAACCGGGCCGCATGTGCTCGTGATCCAACCCGAGCGGAACATGACCGTGGCTGTCGAGGTCGAGATACACGACGCCGAACCGCCATGCGACACCGACCGGTGGGACCACATCGCCGAGGCGAGCCTGCACCTGCCAACGGGTCAACTCGAGGTTCATGAATGCACCGGCGGGCCGGTCGCCGATTTCAGCGTCGAGCCGGGCTGGTATCGGGTGCGTTCGCACCACGGAGGGTTCGATACGATCAATGAGTCCGGAGTCGAGGGCAACGACCGCTACCTCGCGGCCTTGTGGCCCGCTCCCCCTGCGGGACTACGGGTCATCAAGCAATGGGAGCCCAGGTCGCCGGTTTGAGGCATCCGTCCTCACGCGGCTCGGCTACATAGTTCGGGTGCACAAAATCGCGGAAAGTACAG
>NZ_WEZF01000057.1 GCF_009177065.1 Tautonia marina | reverse complement strand
TCAATCACGAACGGCGAATCGTCGCGGCCGAGCGCGAGGCTGCCTCGGCGAGGCAAGACGCCGCGGAAGCCCTCGCCCAAGCCACGACCGCGATGGCGACCCTGCCCGACGACACGAACTACATCTCGCTGGTCGGCTACAGCCGCACACAAGGATTGAGCCTTTCGCACGCGGTGCTGGCGGCGCACGGCCGCCGCATCGCCGCCCACTGCCGCGCCCACGACATCCTGATCAAGGACGTGCCTTCGGAGCAATGGGGGGCGGTTCACGCCTATCCCCGCCACATCCTCGACGCCTGGTTCCAGGATCGGGACTGACGAGCATACACCGCGCGGCGGCACGCCGCGGGGATCCTTACCTGCCGCGGCGAGGGCTTGCGGCGCTTCGTCATTCTCAAAATGTGCCCGACTGGCACATTTGCCGTCAAGGGTCCCTCCATGAGTTTCCCATTCTTCCGCTCCTCCACGACGAACACGAACGACGCGACTCAAGGCAACAGCGAAAGCCGCACCCCTGAGGACGCAAACCTCCCCGCAATCCCGACGGTCCAGACCTTCGAAGCCGCGGAGTTCCCGAGTCTGAAGGTCGAGGACATCCTTATCGGCGAGGGGACGATCTTCGCCACCGCCTTCCCGGGGGTCCGCAACGGGCCACTCGGCCATGCGTGGATCTTCGCCAAGAAGGCCTGCGAATCGATACCCGTCGCCTGGCCGCCGCAGTACCGCGACCTAACCTCAGGACAGTACGTAACTTCGAGCTGGGTTATCAAACTGGAATGCAGGTCCCCTGCGATCAGTAGCGTCGCGAACACATCATGCTTCGGTCCGACCGGATTGTGGCGTGGCTCTCGGACCTCAACCCGAGCTTAATCAAGGACGACCAGGCGCGGGCGCGTGTCGGATTCTTCAAGGAGTACGCCGGGGACCCGATCGACGCCTGGCTCAACGGTAAGCCCCAGGAGCCGCCGCCGAAGGCCGATGCGTCCGGCATGGAGGCCCTGATGGCCTTCATGGCCGAGCAGACCCGAATGATGCGCAGCATCGTGGAGACGGCCGAGCAACGGCGAATCGACGCCGAGAAGGCCAACCAGCAGATGCTGGCCGCCTTCACGCAACAGCTGCAGCAGAACAACTACGCCGTCGAGATGAGCCGGCGCACCGCCGAGCTGGAATACAACCGGGCCCAAGCCGCCGCGCACGAGGCCGAGCAGCAACGGCTCCGGGCCGAGGCTGAGGCGGCCACGAATCGCCGATTCCGCGGCGGGATCGCCCAGCTGCCGACCCCCGAGCAGGCCGACCGCCTGCCGATCGACGAGCTTTACCCGTACTTCGGGGAGCTGGTCTCGATCTACAACCAGTACCTGGGCAAGGACGAGCAGGACGTCTGGCGGGCGATCCACCGGATCGGCACCCACCGGGTCAGCTGGGTCAACGTGCGGGGCCGGACGGTCCGCTTCCGCCCCGAGTCGTACACCCACAAGGGGCTGTCGTTCGTCCACGCGAGGGGCGACGTCATCATCGTGACGAGCCAGGTCCTCACCTGGCGGTGGGCCGCCGACCAGCCCGGCGAGGGGAACGACCGGCTGCTCCACCGGCTCTATCGGCCGGTGCACGCCGAGCTCGTGGCCGGGCCGATCGCGGGCATCATCCCCGACCTGGGCCTGGGGTCGATCGACATCCCCTTCGACGAGTGGGATGACGACGCAGTCCCCGAAGCCCCGCCGCGGCGGCGACGGCGCCGCACTGATGGGTTGGATGCCGCCAACGGCTATCACTGAGACTTTCCCGCCGGGCGTCGTGCCCGGCGGGCCGCCTTCAACGAACTGAATCCGGCAACTCTCAACAAGAAGGACGGTCCATGACCGACGAGTCGACGACCGAGACGGCCGACGAGAAACTCTTCGACGCCATCCGCCGGGCGGCGAGCGACCATGGCGGGAACGCCGGCGACCCGGACTACGAGGCCAGCGACCTGGAGATCCTCTTCCAGGAGGCCTATCGACGCCTCACACCCACGCAGCGTGAGTCCTTCTGGCGGTCTGATTCACAATCCGGCCGTCGCTGA
>NZ_WEZF01000056.1 GCF_009177065.1 Tautonia marina | reverse complement strand
CTCGAGTCCGTTCCGACCTCCGGACCCTGCTTCTGCTGGCGGTCCTTTGGTGCTTTGCCGGGCCGGCGTCCGCGACCGACATTCGGGCCGGCGTCGCGCGGGTCGATATCACACCCCCGATCGGCGGGCCCACCGCCGGATACTCCTCGGCCGAGCCCACCGACGGCATCCACGACCGGATCGATGCCCGTGTCCTCGTCCTGGAGTCGTCCTCGACGACGATCGCCCTGGTCGCGTGCGACCTCTGTGTCTTCAACTCCCCCTGGCTCCACGAGCAGATGCCCGAACTCGGTATCGATCGGCTTCTCCTGATCAATACCCACACCCATGCCGGCCCAGATCTCCGCGACGAGGTCTTCCCCAGCCCGGAGGAGCCATGGCGCGTCACGGTGGAACGTCGCGTGTTGGAGGCGATTCGGGAGGCGCAAAAAGGGCTTTTCTCGGCTCAGTTCCTCGCCGACGAGGGCAGCATCACGCTGGGCTATAATCGCCTGGTCCGCCACGGCAATACCGCGGTGACCCACTTCGAGAACCCCGACCACATCCCCTACGGCCCTGTCGACCCGACCGTCGGTGTGATCCGGATCACCGACGAGGAGGAGGACGTCCGCGCCGTGCTGGTGACCTACGCCTGCCACCCCGTCATCCTGGGCCCGCGCAATCGGAAGATCTCCGCCGACTACCCCGGCGTGATGCGCGACCTCGTCGAGGAGGAACTCGGCGGCGACGTAACCTGCATGTTCCTCCAGGGCGGCGGGGGCGACATCAATCCCCTGCTTATGGCCAGAGGCGACGACCGCGACGGCGACTTCGCCGTGGTCGAGCGCGTCGGGCGACGGCTGGCCGAGGAGGTCCTCGACGTCCTGGAGCGCCTCGAAGACGAGCCGGGGTCCTCGAAGTCCCTGTCGAGCGCCTCGGCCGAGCTGACGGTCGAGAACCGCTGGGAGCCGGACGAGGAGCTCACGCTTGGGGTGACTTCGGTGCTGATCAACGACGAGATCGGCCTGATCACCATGCCGGGCGAGCCGTTCCACGCGTTCCAGGTGGCGATCCGCCAGATGGCGGGGCTGCCGCACGCGTACCTGCTGGGCTACTGCTGCGACGGGCCCTATGCCTGGCCGAGCTACCTGCCGGATCTGCAATCCGCAGCCCGGGGGGGGTACGGGGCGAGCGACACGACTCGGGCCGAGGTCGGAGCGGGGGAGCGGCTCGTCAACAAAGGCCTGGCGCAGCTCTTTACTCTGGCGGGACGCCTGAAGGGGGAGCCGCGGCGTCATCCCTTCGAGGACGATTGAGGTGTGCACTCGGGGAGCCCCTTGATGGCCCCTCTGCCCGGCACGCCGATCTCGTTCGGCTCGCTGTCGCGACCCGCGATCGATGGGGGATCCTGACTCGTCGGTCGTCGATTCGTGAGAATTGGCTTGCGCTCCTCGGGATGCTTGGAACCGCGCCGGGCCGTGGCCAGGAGAACAACGAGGGGCGACCGTGGGAGAGCTGGACAATGACTTGGACCGTCACGTAGGTGAATGGGGTTGCCGCACGATCCGCCACCAAGGACGCACCGCCTGTCCGACCTCCGGAACACTCTCCGGGCCGGGCCGCTAGCTCCGGGCGACTCGGTCGGAACCATCACGGTCCTCTCGTGTCCAACGGATGGTCGAGTCCTGATGGCCCATGACGATCGGAGGAGTCTGGAGGACGCACGAGTCCGGAGATACCATGCGGCGAGGACAACGGCCGCCCACCTTCAATCGCCGCATACCGCTTTTTTGGATCAGCTCCAATGAGACCCATTGCAACACTTCTGCATGGTTTCTTACTTCTTGTCGCGGGTGTACCTACCCTCGCGACCGCACAACAGCCGATCACCCTGAGTGATGTCGAGGAAGGCTTGCCGGAGATCAGGGAGGACGAACCGAAGCTCGGCCACTTCTCGGCAGAAGAGGCAGCGAAATACCTGGATCGTGCAGCGCTGAACTGGCAGAAGACCAAGAATTGTGCCACGTGCCACACCAACCTGTTCTACATGGCCGCGCGTCCTGCGCTGGCTTCGGTCCTCCCCGACTCGGGCGAGGTTCGCCGCTTCTACGAGAATTATCCTCGGGTCCGCTGGCAGAAGAAGGAACCGACGGAAACCCAGGGCTTCTGGCCGATCGTCGTCGGGACCGGATTGACT
>NZ_WEZF01000055.1 GCF_009177065.1 Tautonia marina | reverse complement strand
TCGATGAGCCTGGCACAGTACCCTCCAAGGAGAAAGTTGTGTGAGGCATCGGTCCCGCCCGGCGGGCATCGGGACGGGACCGACGCGGTCATCCGCAACATGGACCCGGGACACGTAATTCGGCCAACCGCTCCCGGTATGGCCACGTGCGCGGGCAGTCCCGCAACGCCCGCAGGCGGTCCAGTTCGGACCCGTCGGCCCAGACCGCCCAGGGCCCGCCCCGGCCGCCGATCTGGCGTGCCAGAATCCAGCCCTTCTTCCGCCACCCGTGCAGCGTGTGCGGCGAGAGGCCCAAGGCCCGAGCCAGGTCGTGCAACCATCGTTCGTCCGGGGACAGGACTGCGGGGGACGACGACGCACGCGAGACGCGCGGTCGCAAGCCCAGCTCGTGAAGCAACCGCCTGACCATCCCGGCCGTGAACCCGGACGCCTGCTTCGGCGGCCGGAACCCCTCGCGGTCGAGCATCACCGCGATCGCCTTCGGCTCCTCCCCGCGGCCGTGCAGCTCCGCCAGCCGGGTCTTGAGAGCAGGCCACGATTGCTGATTCCTGTAGCCCTGCACGGGTCGATGGATCGTCCGCTCACCGACAGCCCCGCCGGCCCACTCCACCCGTACGGCGACGCGATCATCGTTCGGGTCGACGGTCAGCACCACCCGGTCCACCAGCAGCCGGATGACCTGACGCCGATCCGCGGCCGTCGTCGTCGACGCTCGCCACAACGCCGGGGCCTCCTCGGCCAGGCGGCGGATCCGCTCCCGGTCACGCTCATCCAGGGCGCGGGGCTGCGTCCGGGTGAAGCGGTCGAACTCCGCTTCCAGGAGCTGGAGGGCCTGCAGCGTCTCGTCCCAGCGTCGCTCCAGGGTCCGGGCCACCAGCCGGTTCTCGGGCTCGCAGGCCTGATACTGCCGGCCGGCCCGGTCCGCCTCGTACCGCGCCCGCTCGAGTCGCTGCTCCCAGTGCCGGATCATCTGCCGCCGGCGCTGCTCGACCTCGGCCGCCGCATCGAGGCTCGCCTCCAGGACCGCCGGCTGCATCGCCTCCAGGACTTGCTCGGCCACCCAGCTCTCGACCTCGGCCGCCGTGACCGACTGGCACAGGGGCAGCCCGTAGTCGGATCGCAGCGTGCTGCAGATGTAGGACGGCTTCCGATCGCTGCGCCCGTAACGCACGTACATCCGCTTGCCGCAACGACCGCACCACACCACGCCGGCCAGCAAGGCCTGACCGTTGCGGACCGCCCCGGCCGACTCGGCTCGAGCCCGGTTGGCCGCCAGCCGCGCCTGGTTCGCCTCGAAACGCTCCCAGGAGATGTACGCCGGGAAGCGATCCTTGAGCAGGACCAGGCAATCCTCGGCCGCCCGACCGCTTCCCCGGCCGCTCCGCGGGTGCCCGGGCCGCTGCCGACGGGTGTCCGTGGGCCGGCATCCATACCGATAGGCACCTGCGTACATCGGATGGCGGAGGATCTGGCGCACCGTCTCCCGGCACGGCGCCCGCCAGTCCAATCGCCCCCGGTTGAGCCTGCTCTGCGATCGCACCGGCAGCCGAATCCCCTCGGCGATCAGGAACCGCAGGACGCCGTGGACCGTCCCCCGGCGGTCGAACTCGTCGAAGATCAACCGGATGACCCCTTGGGCCTGCTCGTCCGGGTCGAGCGTGACCTCGCCGGCCGGTGACTTGACGTAGCCCACCGGGACGCTGACGACCAGTTCCCCGCGACGGGCCTTGTTCAACTTCCCCTGGTACATCCGTTGATTGAGAACATGGAGCTCCGCCTCGCTCATCATGCCGGTGAGCCCGAGCATCAGGCGATCCGCATATTCGGTCGGGTCATAGACCCCGTCGGCGTCGGCCAGCAGGACGCGGAACCGGGCACAGAGCTCGAGCAGGTGGTGCCAGTCCTTGCAGGAGCGGGCCAGCCGGCTCATCTCCAACCCGAGGATCAGCCCGACGCGATCGAGGGCGACCTCGGCGAGCAGCCGCTGGAATCCCGGACGCCCCTCGATCGACTGGCCGCTCTTGCCCAGGTCGTCGTCGATCACCTGGACCTGCGACCGTGGCCAGCCGAGGGCGACGGCGCGCTCGGCCAGGGCATACTGGCGAGCGGTAGATTCCTGGTGGTCGGTGACCTGCTGCGGGGTGGACTGGCGGACGTAGACGATCGCGGCGCGATCGAGGTGCCAGGGCCGGAGCTTGGGGGATGGGAGCGGATCAATCCGTGGCAAGGTCATGGGGCCCCTCCCGCGGCGGAGCCGCTGCGATGATGACGGGCCGGGTGAGGAGATCGGCGAGCAGTCGCTGGAGCCTGCGACGTCGCTCTCTCGGGAGCTGAGCCCAGATCGCCGTCAAGGGGTCCGGCGGTCGTGCTGAGGGCGGGGGGGCGTACAGAGCCGTTCATGGATAAGCATTCTTCACCTCCGTGGTCGGGTCGTTGGTCAAGCCACGAGGCCAGCGTAAGCAGGGCCTCTAAGGCGATCGTAACCGGCCCGCCCGGCGACGCACAAGTTGTCGCTTCGCGGGTCGTCTGACTGGGGTTTCTC
>NZ_WEZF01000054.1 GCF_009177065.1 Tautonia marina | reverse complement strand
GAAGTCTGCCAGGCTGACTACACCTCAAGATTCAGCTTGTGTGTGTCCGGAGGGCCGCCCCATAGTGGGCGTGGCGGCGCTGCTAGAACTGGCCCGGTGGGGCCACCGCCGCCGGCACGAAATCCCGGGGCAACCCCCATGCGACGCGACAACGATCGATCAGTCCCCCCCCGCCTGCCGCCAACCCGGGACGCCGGGTCCATCTGAACCGGCTCTGGGGAGAACTGCCGGCCCAGGCTCGTCACGACACGCTCGCCGTGCTCAGCCGGATGGTGGCCAAGCGGCTGCCGACACCTCCAGCGAAGCCGGAGGTACTGCATGAAAACCCATGAAGTCCGGCCCCGGACATCCCCTTGCCCGAGCGACCCGCGGTGCGATGATCCGATCGGCCGACCGCCGCAGCGGGAGGGCAAGGTCCAGGCCCGGCACCTCGACCGACTGGCGATCGTCTACGTCCGCCAGTCCAGCCCCCAGCAGGTGCACGAGCATCGCGAGTCGGGACGCCTGCAGTATGATCTCCGCGACCGCGCCGTGGCCCTCGGCTGGCCGGCGGATCGCATCATCGTCATCGACGAGGACCAGGGCCGTAGCGGGAAGACGACCGTGGGCCGCCCCGGGTTCCAGCGGCTCCTGGCCGAGGTCGGGCTCGACCGCGTCGGGCTGATCCTCGGCATCGAGATGAGCCGCCTGGCACGCTCGTGCCGGGACTGGCACCAGCTGTTGGAATTATGTGCCCTCTTCCAGACCGTGCTGGCCGACCGGGACGCCCTCTACGACCCGACGGACCACAACGACAGGCTCTTGCTGGGGCTCTCGGGGATCATGAGCGAGGCGGAGCTGCACATCCTCCGGGGCCGGATGCTGGCCGGGGCCCGGAGCAAGGCCCGCCGCGGCGAGCTGTTCAGCCACGCGCCAATCGGCTACGCCCGGGTCCCCGGCGGCGGGTTGATGCTCGACCCTGACGAGCAGGCCCGCGACGTCGTCCGGCTGGTCTTCGACAAGTTCGACGAGTTGGGGACCGTCTCGGCCCTGTTGAAATACCTGGTCCGCAACGGCATCCGCCTGGGCGTCCGCCCCCACTTCGGGCCCGACAAGGGGGGCCTCGCATGGCGGCGACCGAATCGGACGACGCTGACCTTCCTGCTGCACCACCCGATCTACGCCGGGGCGTACACCCGCGGCCGGCGGCCGACCGACCCGCGGCGGAGAATCCCCGGCCGCCCCGCCACCGGCCGCGTGGTCGTACCGAGGGACGAGTGGGAAGTCCTGATCCGCGATCATCTGCCCGCATACATCACGTGGGAGCGCTACGAGTCGAACCTGCGGCGGCTGGCGCGGAACGGTGCCCGCGCCGGGGCCATGCGGGCGGCCCGCGACGGAGAGTCGCTTCTCGCGGGCCTCCTGTCCTGCGGGCGGTGCGGGCGGCGGATGATGGTTGCCTACACGGGCCGGGAGGGCCGCCTGCGTTACAGCTGCCAGCGCGGTGCGCTGGACTACGCGGAGCCGGTCTGCCAGAGCCTGGCCGGGGGCCCGCTCGACGAGCTGGTGGGCCGGCAGGTGCTGCTGGCCCTGGAGCCGGCGGCGTTGGAGCTGAGCCTCCGGGCGGTCGGCGACGCGCAGGCGGAGCGGGACCGGCTGGACCGGCAGTGGCGGCTGCGACTGGAGCGGGCCCGGTACGAGGCGGAGCGGGCGGCCCGGCAGTACCAGGCGTGCGAGCCGGAGAACCGGATGGTCGGGCGGGAGCTGGAACGGCGGTGGGAGCAGGCGCTGACCGAGCAGCGTGACGCCGAGGAGGGGTACGACCGATTCCGCCGCGGGCGGCCCGCCGAGCTGACCGGCGATGAGATCGCCATGATCAAGTCGATGTCTCAAGACGTGCCGGCGCTGTGGTGGGCGGCGACGACCACCGCGGCCGACCGCAAGGAGATCGTGAGGCACCTGGTGGAGCGAGTTTCGGTCGCGGTCCAGGGCGAGACCGAATGGGTCGACGTGGCGATCCACTGGGCCGGCGGGTTCGTCAGCCGGTACGAGGTCCGCCGCCCGGTACGGCGGGTCGAGCAGCTGCGGGACTACCCGGCGCTGGTGGCCCGGGTGACCGAGTTGCACGACGCCGGCAAGACCTCCCGAGAGATCGCCGACACCCTGAACCGAGAGGGGATGCGGCCGCCGAAACGCCGCGAGACGTATAACGCCGCGATGGTCCGACAACTGCTCTCGCGTCAGGGCCGCTGGGGTCCGCGCCCCAAAATGGTGACCGACGACGACCCGCGTGGGGAGGGCGAGTGGTGGCTGAGCGACCTATGCCGCGAGCTGGCGATGCCGCAGCCGACGGTCCACTGCTGGGTCCGGCGTGGATAGATCCGAGGCCGGAAGCTCCCCGGCGCCGGCGGCCGCTGGGTGCTGTGGGCGGACGCCGCGGATCTCGACCGGCTTCGCAGGCTCCGGGCCTACCGTCGCTCGTGGCCGGACGAGCCGTACCCGCCCGAGTTGACGACCCCGAGATGAAGACCGATCCGGAAGCCCATCGGCCCTCGACCCGGCCGCGGAGGCCGGGGCGAGGGCCGATACAAGGTGTGACAAAGGAGGCATCGTGGCTGGTACACCGAGCTGTTCTTCCGCTGGCTGAAGTGCTTCGGCCACTTCGCCCACCTGATGAGCCACTCGGCGTCGGGCGTGCTGATGCAATTCTATGTGGCGGTGATCGCGGCGATGCTGGTCTCCCTGCAGACCGGCTGCCGGCCGAGTAAGTACCTGTTCACGCTGCTCAGCCAGGTGGCCGCCGGGGCGGCGACGGCCGAGGAGATCCTGCCGATCCTCCGGGAACGGGAGCGGCAGAGCGAGGTGGCCCGGCGTTCGGCCGCCGCCCGCCGCCCGCGAAACCGGGGCTGAGCCCCCAAGGCCGGCGTCCGCGCGACGCCCGGGCCGCGCCGCCGCATGCGCCGCGCCCGACGACCTCGGCCCCGTCTCTGCCAGATCCGACACACCTCGGTCCCAGATCATCACCAGGCTGGTCCCGAACCGGACCCACTCAGCCAAATGCCGGACACTATTG
>NZ_WEZF01000053.1 GCF_009177065.1 Tautonia marina | reverse complement strand
CGTTGATCGATCACATCAAGGGCTGCGGTTACACGCAGGAGCAACTCGCAAAATTGTCGGGAGTCCCGAGGGTATCGATCTGCAAGTTCTGCAATGGTGCAAGAAGGTTGACGAGTGAAAATATCGGCAAAATCGCCGACGCGCTCAATCTCACGATTGTCATCGCCGGGCCGGTCCCTCGAAATCCCTACATGGACAGCAAGTGATCGACATCATTGTCGGGGTGGGGCTGCGAACGTCTCCGACCTTCAGCCAATCTGAACTCCTGCTTAGAATGCCGAACGAGATGCCAGGGATTTCCGTTCGGCGCGTCACAAACCTCGACTTTCGCCTTCGAACCGAGGAATCACGCAACGCATGTCCGCGCAAACCTCCGAAGAAAACGCCGCCCTGGCGGCGATCGACGAATCCGGGATGGTCGCCTGCCTGCGCGAGCTTGTCGCCATCCCCAGCGTCACCGGTTCGCCCGCCGAGTCCGAGGCCCAGCACTGGTTCGCGACCCAGATGGAGCAATCGGGTCTGGTGACGGACCTCTGGCCGATCGACCTGGACGCCCTGCGGGCCGATCCCGAGTTCCCCGGCATGGAAGCCCCTCGGGATGTTACCTGGGGTCTGGTCGGGCGCCGGGGGAATGATGACGGCCCGACCCTGATCCTCAACGGACACCTCGATGTGGTCCCTCCGGGCGATCCCGACCTCTGGGCCGATGGTGACCCCTTCAGCGGGCGGCTCGACGCCGGGCGCGTTCATGGCCGGGGCTCCTGCGACATGAAGGGGGGCCTGGTCTGCTGCCTCTCCGCGATCCGGGCCATCCGGGACGCCGGGATCGCCCTCCGGGGGTCGGTCTTGCTGGAAAGCGTCGTCGGCGAGGAAGACGGCGGCCTGGGCACCTTCGCCACCCTGCGCAGGGGGTATCGGGGCGATGCCGCCATCATCCCCGAGCCGACGAACCTGGCGATCATCCCGGCCTGCGCCGGTGCCCTGAGCTTCCGCCTAACGGTGCGGGGACGATCGGCTCATGCCAGCATGAGGAGGCAAGGCATCAGCGCCATCGAAGCCTTCTGGCCCATCTGGCAGGCCCTCCAGGCCCTGGAATCTCGCAAGAACGCGAATGCCGACCCCTTGATGGCCCGGTTCGACCCGGCGTATCCCCTGAGCATCGGCACGCTCAAGGCCGGGGACTGGCCCAGCAGTGTGCCGGAATGTCTGGTCGCCGAGGGGAGGCTCGGCGTGGCGTTGGGGGAGGCCCCTGAAGATGCCCGTCGAGAATTCGAGGATGTCCTAAGGGCGACCTGCGAGGGGGACGATTGGCTGCGGGCACATCCGGTCGCGGTGGAGTGGTTTGGGGGCCAGTTCGCCAGCGGAGGGATCGCCGGGGATCACCCCCTGGTCGGCCTCGTGCGGGAAGTGCATCACCAACTTCACGGCCACGAACCCGAAATGCACGGCGCCCCGTATGGGAGCGACCTGCGGCTCTTGACGGAAGTCGGCCGCATCCCCGCGTTGCATTACGGCCCCGGCGAGATACGACTGGCCCACGCCCCGGACGAGTCCATCGACCTCGCCTCGCTGACGGCGGTGACGAAAACGCTCGTGCTCATCATCCTCCGATTCTGCGGCACGGCTCGTCACCGATGATGGGGATGCCTGGTCGGCGGCGGGGAGGATTCGATCCCGGTCGCTTCGACTCGGGCGGATCGGGCCTTGTCGTGTTGACCGAGCCCTGGGTCAATCGATCAATTGCCACCATGAACTCAGTGACCTGATTCTGGACGGAGGCGGTCCGGTAACCTGTCTCGGTGCCACCCAGGTACTTGAACAGCGCTTCAAGGTGCTGGGCCGCCAAGATGTCCCGCATCAACTGCACGGGAATGCCGAACCGGGCGGCCAAGTCCTTGACCGCATTGCACTCGGTGGCCCGGCTGATCTCACGCTCGTCGTAGGCTCGGATGGTGCTCGTCATCGTTGACTCTCCCCTCTGGTGGCCCGAGCAACGTCGCTCAGGCAAGGGAAGATATCAGCAAATCACTAGTTGAACGAACTCAAATATCACGAAACAAGCAATATGCCCCATTGTGCGAAATCTGGTTCCCATTTGTGGTAGTTAGAAAATTCTTGTCCTGCGCACCCTATATCAATGAAAAGACCGCCAGGGAGGCGAACCCCTGACGGTCTACACATCAAACACAACAAATGTTATAGAGTGACTTCATATCGAAATTACAAACCGAAATCCGCAATTGGCTATATCAGACGCCTGACAAGCGATTGCGACTTTGCCACCGGGACATTCTGCCCTGCCGCTGGCAAAATCAAGCCCAAGCGTCGGACCACCAATTTCGAGGCCATTGCCCGGCTGGAACGCAGGTCTTTCAGGCGAAAAATCCGGGCGGCCCACTTCTCCCGGCACGAGACCGGACAGGAGACGCTCTACCTCTCGGGCAACCCCAACCACCGCTTCCCGTTGACCCTCTGCGTGGTCGACGTGGATTGCCACGCCGCGACCGATCCACGGGCCGCTCGAATTGAGTGTGCCGATTTTCTCGCAAAACTCGAAGCCCACCTCGGAATCGAACTCTACTGCAACGCCTCGACCAACGGCGCCGGAATTCACGGCTTCTTCCTGCTCAATCGCCAGGGACGTTCGAACGAACAAGCCAATGATGCATTGACGCAAGCGGAATCGTTCGCAATGCGTCTGCTCCGTTCGCAGAACTACCGCCACATCACCGGGGTCGAGTTCCGCGGCAAACTGCCGCTGGTCCAATGGGGCTATCGCCGCACCGTCGAGCACTATACCGCCGGTGACCTGTTCGCGGCGCCCGTCGTCCTGGGCAGGGAGGAAGAGTTTCTTGCGACAATCGATGTCGGGCTCAGCGTCCGAGACCTCGTGAGGCTGGCTGATGTCGAGATTGAGGAGGCGGAAATTGTCCAGGGGCAGGGGGAAGAAGAACCTTTAGGTACACTCCCTCTTTCAGGACGATCAACCGGCTGCCCAATCTCACGCAAAGACTCGAACTGGCAAAAGTTCATGCCGATTGCAGCGCAATGGGGGCCCCTGCGTGCAAGCCAGAACCGAATCGTCAAGCATGAGCATATTGCCGTGGCCCTGATGATTTTGCATTACTGCGGCCACAACCCCAACGAGGGCAATGCCCTGCCGCAGGCAAGGATTGAGGGTCTGTGGCACTCGACCCGAGCCGCTGGCTATCACGACCTGCCCTGGTGCCATAATCGCTGGGCCGCGATCAAGTCCTACCTGTCAACGCACGGCTGGCTGACCTGGGTAGACTCGGGCTATATCGCCGGGGCCGTGATCGAGGGGAAATTCGTCAAGGGCAGGTGCCAGCGCTGGGCACCCTCTGAGGCGCTGCTCTGCCTCCTCGCAGGTGAGGAGATCGTTGATTCGCAGGGGGAAGTCGTGTGGGAAGCTGGGGAAGAAGAACCTTTACGTCCAGTGCCAATCTCCAACCCCCTCCCTCCCTGGAACGACCCCCTGGCGGCATTGCTCCCAGGAGAAGATCACCCGCCGCAACGCAAGTTCTTCGGGCTGATCAGCCAGTATCCCCACCTCATACAGACCTCCGCAGC
>NZ_WEZF01000052.1 GCF_009177065.1 Tautonia marina | reverse complement strand
ACTCCTCGGGACATCGAAGCAACGCCGAGCGGTGCAGACGCTGGACCGCCGCTTCCGCCTCGACCCGGCGGACTTCCTCCAATCGCTTGAGGATTCCCTGATGAGAAGCGGGTTCGTCCTCTACGTTTGTATTCGCAAGGCCGTCCAGGCCCGAGGTCAGGCCACGCTCACCGACGGCCCTTCGGAGACAATGATCGGTAGAACGCGAACGACCCAAGCCCTCGACTGGGGATTCGGCCGGTTCTCCGCGTGCTGTCGCCAGATGGGTCATCGCTCCCGGTTCGATGCACTCTCGTTCGGACTGGGCCCTCTGGATAGCTTGAGCGACTGGGCCAACCGAAGGAGCGAGAAGAACCCTTGAAACCACGGGTTTCCACGGGTAATATCGTGATGTATGGATTTGCTCGCGACGGGTAAATCCTATGTTGTCGCGATGGCCCCGGGGTGCTTGATATGCACTCGCGGGGCTTTTTTCTTTTGCTGATCGACAGAGCTCAATCCGTACTCGCTCGCGCGGCGAGGCAGCCCACCGGGTTGAACCCACTGGGTAGGTCCTGGCGCGGCGGATGCCGGGACTTCGTCACGGTGGAATCCTGAGTCGGAGGAAAGAGCCATGAAAAGGACATTGTTTCCGTGGGTCCCCGCCCGTTTCGCTCGCTGTCGCAAGGAAGGTCGCTGTTCGCACACATGGGGGCGGCCGGCTCACGAACCACATTGCCGACCCCTCGTGGAGGCACTTGAGTCGCGGCGGTTGCTGACACCGGTGACGATTACGGTCTGGAGGTTCGAACAGATCGACAATCCCGACGCCCCCTTCGTCCCGGCCGGAGACTATTACTGCAGGGTGAAGATAGACGACTACGGATTCCAGGAATCGGATATCATCGGGTTCAGCGGCGGACTCCTCGGCGATTACATTATCGAGCCCTACTGGACCTTCACCCGGGACGTCGATCCGGCGGCTGGCTCCGCGACGGTCGAGATCGAGATCTGGGATAGCGATCCGATCTCTGATGATCACATCGATATTAGCCCCGTCAGTGGGCAGCATGACCTGATCATCTCGGTCGACCTGGCGACGGGCGAATGGACCGGGCCGAACCCGACAAACCAGGGGTTCTCCACTGGCGACGGTGATGACGACCGCGGCCGCGTGTTCTTCGACGTCAGCGTGGTCTCCGAGGACGGGGATGCCGATGGCGACGGCCTCCTGGACGGCTGGGAACGACACGGGGTTGACTATAACGGCGACGGGGTCCGACTCGACCTGCCCGGGTACGGGGCCGACCCGTTCCACAAGGACCTGTTCGTGGAATTGGACTGGATGCCCGGCCAGGAGCCCACCTGGGAGGCCATCAATACAATGAAGACGATCTTCGCCCTGGCCCCCGTCGATGCCGGGGTCAACGCCTCCGCCCTGGTCGACCCGCGCGGCAATCGCGGCCTGGACGCCAAGCCGAACCCCGACGGGCGGCCGGGCATCAACCTCTGGATCGACACTGGCGGCCTGGTCGACTCCACCGGCCGGCTCGTGGGCGACGATCTGGGGGGTGGGAACGAGCTCCCGCTGCGCGACACGCTGGGCCTGGACAGCACGTTCTACTCCCTGAAACACACCAACTTCGACTACGGTGATCGGAACATGTTGTTCCGTTACGCTGTGCGGGGAGACCCCAAGTTCCTCCGGGGCGCGACGACCGGGGGGAATGGCCTGAGGACCCTGAATGACACGACCCAGTCCTGGATCCCCGACGAGTGGGCCGGTTACAGGGTGTCGATCAAGACCGGGGCGGGAACGGGTCAGGAGGCCCAGATCGTCGGGAACACGGCCACCCAGCTCGAACTCGATGCGGACTGGACCACCATCCCCGCCGTCAACGACCGCTACGTCCTCAGAGTGGGGAGCGGCGGGCAGGGTGAACTCGGGGGGAATGACTTTATCGTCTACAATTCCGACCCTGGCACCTTCGTCCACGAACTCGGCCACGGCCTGAACCTTGGGCACGGGGGACACGACGGGATCAACCATAAGCCGAATTATATCAGTCTGATGAGCTACACTCATCAGTTTGGCGTCCGTCACGTCAACGGCGGCAGCCTGATCGATTTCGCCCCCGCGCGGCTGTCTGAAGGGGGCGCGACGACCGGGGGGAACGTGTTTGTGACCCTCAACGACGCGTTCCGGGCCTGGACCCCCGACGAGTGGGCTGGGGGCTACGTCGAGGTCTCGGACCAGGTAGGAGGGAACCGCCAGGTGCGCCGGGTGCTCTCGAACACGCCGACCCAGCTCGTGATCGACGAGCCCTGGGGGCTCCTGCCGAACGGCCTGACCAGCTTCTCAACGGGGGCGAACACGGCGAACACGCTCAACGACGTCAGCCAGGCCTGGCGTATCGATCAGTGGGCCGGGTACAACGTCTCGATCCTCTCCGGCACAGGATCCCGTCAGACCCGTCGGGTCGTCTCCAACACGGCCACGCAGTTGGTCCTCGATTCCGACTGGTACACGACCCCGGACGCCACATCTCGGTATTCGTTCTCCTGGTTTTACACGGTCTACCCCGAATCCCCGACCCGGGCCGCCGCCCATCTGCCCGTGCTGGACGAGGGTAACCTCTCGGAGACGACAATCCTCGATCCGACGAACACGTCGTACCTCATGCGTTATCAGGACGCGCTGGGGAATTGGGCGTTCTGGCCGGTCGCGGGGATGGACAGCGACGGGGACGGCGTCCGGGAATGGGGCGCGGATTACGATGGCGACGGGGTCGTGGACGCTGCGGCGATCACCACGGGGATTAACATCAATGGCGATCCGGATGGATTGACCGCTCAGACGTTCTCGACCAACGACGACTGGCGTACGATCTCGCTCTCCTTCCGCACGTTCGGACAGCGGTTCGATGGACCCTTGAACCTGGAGCAGGACCTGCCTCCGACGCTCGAGGAGTATCGAGAGCAGGTCCTGCAGCAATACGAGGCCGACCTCGAGCTTGTGCTGTCCGACAGCCCGGACCCCGTCGACCAGGGTGAGACGCTCGTTTACACCATCGCCGTGCGGAACCCTGCGTCCCAGCCCGCCTTCGGGGTTACTGTGGCCGATACCTTGCCCGACGGGGCGGTGTTCGGCTCGGCCACCACGAGCCAGGGCGACGCCTCGAAAACGGCTGACCAGGTGACGTTCAACCTCGGGACGATCGCGGCCGGCGCGACGGCCACGATGCAGATCAGCCTGACGGCCCAGGGGGTGGGAGTCGTGAGCAATTCCGCCCGCCTCGACTTCATCGGGGTCGACCCCGATGAATCAAACAACCAGGCGACCGAGACGACGACCCTGCGGAATGCACCGCCGACGGCCTCTGTCGCTGGAGACACACTCGGGGTGCCAGGGATGTCGCGCTTCGTCACCGTCTCGGCGGTCGATCCGTCGCCGATCGATCAGGCGGCTGGATTCACCTACATGATCGACTGGGGAGACGGACAGTCCACGACAATCCGGCCGGGCGAACCGACTGAGCTGGGGCACGCCTACACGCTGCCGGGGACATACGAGATCTCGGTGACGGCCGCGGACCAGCACGGCGGGCTCAGCGACCCGGCCTCCCACACCATCCAGATCGACGTCGCCGCAGTCTTGCCCGATCCCGAGGACCCCACCCAGACGGCGTTGTTCATCGTCGGCTCGGCCACGGACGACACGATCCAGCTCGACCCCAGCGACGATCCCGAGGGGATTCGCGTGACATACAACGGCCGTGACCTGGGGATCTTCTCCCCCACGGGGAGGCTCCTCATTGAAACGAAGGAGGGCAACGATACCGTCACGGTCGACGAGTCGATCACGAGCGACGCCCGGATCCTCGGCGGCGACGGGGATGATACGCTCCGAGGGGGTAGAGGCGACGATACGCTGATCGGCGGCCTCGGCAACGACATCCTCGCCGGCGGTTTTGGTGATGACACCGTCAGCGGTGGGT
>NZ_WEZF01000051.1 GCF_009177065.1 Tautonia marina | reverse complement strand
CCATCCCGCTGGAGCAGGGCTTTATGTATCTGACGGCGGTGATCGACTGGTTCAGCCGTTACGTGCTCTGCTGGCGGCTGTCGAACACGCTCGACGGCCGGTTCTGCCTGGAGGCGTTGAGGGAGGCCCTGAGCGGCGGCCAGCCCGCGATCTTCAACACCGATCAGTGGGTCCAGTTCACGGCGAAGGCGTTCACGGGTCGTCTGGAGGAGCACGGGGTGGCGGTGAGCATGGATGGCTGGGGTCGTGCCCTGGACGACGTGTTCATCGAGCGGCTGTGGCGGTCGCTGAAGAAGGAGCCGACGACGACCTCCTATCGATGAAGGCGTTGTCGGATCGGATACAATCGAGGTGACCGCGTGTCCGTGGGCCTTGCTCGACCTGGCCCGTCTCTGTCAGGAGTTTCACGCCCGCGCCAGAGGAGCCGCACCATGTCCGACCGACTCGTCCCCGCACCCCCCCGCGCCTGAACCCGCCTCCATCGACCGAACCGCGGTGGCAGGACCTGCCGACCAGCCGTCAGGAGGAACTGCTCCGGCGGCTCGGCCGGATGCTCGCCGAGCGACTCGCCGAACCCGACGCACCGGCGGAGGGGACGCATGAGCCGCACTGACGCCACTTCGCCGTTCGCCCACAAGATCCGCCCACGGCACTGCGATCGCCTCGCCGTCGTCTACGTCCGCCAGTCCACCCCGCAGCAGGTCGTCGGCAACCGCGAATCGACCGACTTGCAGTACCAACTCCGACGACGGGCCGTCGCCCTGGGTTGGGCCGACGACCGCGTCGTGGTGATCGACGACGACCAGGGGATCAGCGGCACGTCCGTCGAGAACCGGCCGGGGTTCCAGCGGTTGCTGGCCGAGGTGTCGCTCGGGCACGTCGGCGTCGTGTTCGGCCGCGAGATGAGCCGGCTGTCGCGGTCGTGCAAGGATTGGTATCAGCTGCTGGAGCTGTGCGGCCTGTTCCAGGTCCTGCTCGCCGACGCCGACGGCGTGTACGACCCGACCGACCCCAACGATCGGATGTTGCTGGGGCTGCGCGGCATGATGAGCGAGGCAGAGGTTCATGTCCTGAAGACGCGGATGCACCAGGGCAAGTTGAACAAGGCCCGGCGGGGCGAGCTGTTCACCTGCGTGCCGGTCGGGTACGTGCGTCCGCCCGAGGGCGGGATCGCCATGGACCCGGACGAGCAGGTGCGATCGGTGGTGTCGCTGGTGTTCGCCAAGTTCGCCGAGCTCGGCTCGCTGACGAAGGCGCACGCCTACTTCGCGGCCAACGACATCCAGCTCGGGTCCCGGGTGTACAAGGGGCCGGGCAAGGGGCGCCTGCAGTGGCGGCGGCCTCGACGCAGCGCCTTGTACGAGATGCTCCGGCACCCGATCTATGCCGGGGCCTACGCCTATGGCCGCTCCCCCTTCGACCCGGCCCGACGGGTCGCGGGCAAGCCGAAGTCGGGCCGCTGGAACGCCCCGCCCGAGCAATGGGTCTGCCTGCTCCGGGACGCCGTCCCCGCATACATCTCGTGGGAACAGTACGAGGCGAATCGGCGGCGGCTGGCCGAGAACGACCGCGGGCCCGGATCGAAGAAGGTGACGGGCCGGGCGCCGACCCTGCTGAACGGGATCGTCCGGTGCGGTCGATGCGGCAGGCCGATGGGGGCACGCAACGCGCGAGCCTCGGCGAACCCGCGGTACGCCTGCGATTGGGAGGCCCGGGAGTACGGCGGGCCGCAGTGTCAGAGTCTGGTGGCCTCCTACCCGGACCGGCTGATCGAGACGCTGGTGCTCAAGGCGGTCGAGCCGGCTTCGCTGGAGTTGAGCCTCCGGGCCGCCGAGCGAGTCGAGCAGGATCGAGAACGTCTGCATACGCTCTGGAGGCAACGGCTGGAACGTGCCGAGTACGAGGCGGACCGGGCGCGGCGGCAATACGACGCGGTCGATCCGGAGAACCGCCTGGTGGCCCGGGAGTTGGAGCGGCAGTGGGAGCGGAAGCTGGCCGAGCGACGGAGGCTGATGGAGGACCACGACCGGTTCCAGGCCGAACAGCCGCGACGCCTGAGCGCGTCCGATCGGGAGCGGATTACGGCGTTGGCGGCCGACCTGCCCGGGCTCTGGCACAGCCCGACGACGACCGGAGGCGACCGGCGAGCGATCGTTCGCCTGCTGATCGAACGCGTGGAACTGACCCGCAACGGTGAATCAGAGCGGATCGACGTGGCGATCCACTGGCGAGGCGGGGCGGTCACGCGACACGAGATTCGCCAGGGGCTGCGGACCTATCGGTCTCTCGGCGGGCTGGCGCAGCTCCGGGAGAGAATCCTGGAACTGCGGGGCGACGGGCGGACCGCGGATGCGATCGCCGAGGCGCTCAACCGCGAGGGATATCAGGCGGCCCGGGGCGATCGGTTCACGGGCAACGGGGTCCGTCAATTCTTGGCGCGGTTCGGGCGGAAGGGCGTCCCGGCCGGCGTCCGTGACGCGAGCGACCTTCCGGGGCCTGGCGAGTGGTGGTTGCCGGCGCTGGCGGCGGAACTCGGGGTGAAGCCGATCGTGGTCCACCGGTGGCGGTGGTCGGGATGGCTACACACGCGGCAGCTGCGAGGCGAGAATGGCCGTTGGATCGTGTGGGCCGACGCCGCGGAGGTCGGGCGACTCCGCCGGCTGCGAGCGTTCGAGATCGAGTGCCGCGGCCGACGGACGCCCCCATCCGAGTTGACCAGCCGACCGAGTCGACCAGGCGAGCCGGGCCGAACAACGAGTTCGCAGAGTGGAGGGGAATGATGCCTCGTTCAAATACGAGGAGGTGTACATCAAGTCGTATCAGGACGCGAAAGAACTCGAAGGCGGCCTTGAGGGGTGGTTTGCGTTCTACAACCACGAACGCCCGCACCAGATCCTGGCCTACCGAACCCCCGCCGAGGTCTACCACGATGCCCGGCCGATCAGGCCATGAGCGGGAATGCCTGGCCAGAGCATATCGTCAAATCCGGCCCGAGTGGTCTGGACAATGGGGGCCACTTCACATCTCGTGACGAAGGTAATTCGCGGTTAGGCGATGTTTGTGGCATGAGTAGAAGGAATCCAATGCCAGTCGAGGCAAAAGTCAGTGTTGTCATACCCGCGTGGATTCATGGTTCCTTCGATATGCTCCGGGACTCGATCACATCGGTTCTGTCGCAGCGGTTCCGGGATTTCCACCTGATCGTTGTCGACGATGGTTCCCCTGTCCCGGTGGAACTCGATCGACTCGGCATTCGTGATCCCAGGGTGCGCTGTCTCCGTCAGGCGAATGGTGGACCCTCCATAGCGAGGAATCGTGGGATCCTTCATTCGGTTTCAGAGTATGTCGCCTTCCTTGATGCCGACGACCTCTGGCATCCGGATAAGCTGGGACTCCAGGTCACCTACATGGATGCCCATCCCGAGGCCATTCTCTGCTACACCGATTATTCTCGGGGCGAGTCCCCGGCGTCTGCCCGATCACGTCTTGCTTACTATCGTCCCCGCCAACCCGGTGATGAATTTCATGATCTACTGCGCGAGAATTTCGTGCTCACATCATCGGTTTTGGTACGAAGGTCAGCCCTTTCCCAATCAGGACTCTTCGATCCGAGTCTGAAAGGGCCCGAAGACATCGATCTGTGGCTCCGGCTTGCCCGCATCGGTAGATTCGGATTCGTGGACGAGATTCTTGTTCATAAGATAGATCATGGGAATAACCTCTCGTCTTCTCCCGAATTCCTGAGAAACTCCATTGTGATGATCGATCGTTGGCTTCAAGTTGTCGGGGACGGTGATATTGCTCATGATTTACTATTGAGAAAAAAGCGTGATCGCGTCTACAGCCTGGCTTATTTGTGTAAGCGTAACGGGTGGTTGTCCGAGGCCCGGCAAAACTACATTGCGTGCGCGCGTCTCGGTCTCCGGCCCTTAAAGAATTATCTCGCAGCTGGTATGCTATCGCTTCCCAAGAGGGTTGTTAAACGCTTGCTGTTGCATTGAAGATTATTATTCCGGATGAATGATCGCTGGGCATGGTGAAACCAAATCGAGGTAGGATGGAAGGATGAGCCTCGTGGGGCCCCTTGTT
>NZ_WEZF01000050.1 GCF_009177065.1 Tautonia marina | reverse complement strand
TCCGGATCGGGCGGTCGGTGACGACGGCGCGGTCACATACGGATCAAGGGGCCTTGACGCAAGGGCGGGTGGACCGCCGCGACCTCTCTTTGACAATCCGGTCGATCGTGATTGTGACCTGGTCACAATCAAAGCAGAATCGAATCAAGAAACGCACTCGGCGGGGCTCGGGGCGTGGCGGGTTCGGGCGTCCTGTGTTGCAGGGCGGTCGAGGTCGCAACGGTCTGGGAGCTCGTCGAACCGAAGGCTCGCCGGGAGGCGAGGGTTTCGGGAGGGGCGTGTGTGAGCCAACGCGTGAACGAGACGGCGATGGGACGCGGTTTGCCCGAATCCGGAAGGATCGCGCAAAAAGGACCGGACCATCGAGGGGTGAGGACGCGGTTTCGCCCGGCGTGCCCGTGAGGGGGGCCGGCGACGGAGCGTCACACCTGGGAGTCGCCCGCCGCGAACGTGATGGAGTCGGAGCTGGCCTTCGGGTCGGATCGGCTCGGTCATGGGCGGGACTCACCATGATCGAAGTCGCGTCGAGCTCGTGGGGAATCGGCCCTTCGCGGGGCGGATGACCGGATCACGGGATCGGGGCGCATGTTTCTTCCTCTCGAGCTCTTTGGTGAGAGGATGGTTGGGCGACTGGCCTTCGGGCTGGTGGCGTGACCCCTTTTTCGAAGGGTTTGATCCTGGCTCAGAATGAACGTTGGCGGCGTGGATTAGGCATGCAAGTCGAACGCCTCTTGGAGGCGTGGCGAAAGGGTGAGTAAGGCGACGGTAACCAACCCCGCGGAGGGGGACAGCTTCGGGAAACCGGAGGTAATCCCCCATGACGCCTCGGTGAGGGCATCCTCATCAGGCCAAAGGTGTGAGTCCGCCGCGGGACGGGCTGTCGTGGTATCAGCTGGATGGTGGGGTAACGGCCTACCATGGCAATGACGCCTACCGGGCGTGCGAGCGTGGCCCGGCACACTGGGACTGAGACACTGCCCAGACACCTACGGGTGGCTGCAGTCGAGAATCTTCGGCAATGGGCGACAGCCTGACCGAGCGACGCCGCGTGGAGGACGAAGGCCTTCGGGTTGTAAACTCCTGTCGAGGGGGAACAAGGCTCTGTGAAGAGCAGAGCTTGAGTGATCCCTGGAGGAAGCACGGGCTAAGTTCGTGCCAGCAGCCGCGGTAAGACGAACCGTGCGAACGTTATTCGGAATCACTGGGCTTAAAGCGCGTGTAGGCGGATGGCCACGTCTGGTGCTGAAAGCCCCCGGCTCAACCGGGGGATGGGCGTGGATACGGGCCGTCTGGAGGAGCGTAGGGGGAGCTGGAACTCACGGTGGAGCGGTGAAATGCGTTGAGATCGTGAGGAACGCCCGCGGCGAAAGCGAGCTCCTGGACGCTTACTGACGCTGAGACGCGAAAGCCAGGGGAGCGAACGGGATTAGATACCCCGGTAGTCCTGGCCGTAAACGATGAGCACTGGGTAGGGGGCTCGCCGATGGGTCCCCTGCCGCAGCGAAAGCGTGAAGTGCTCCGCCTGGGGAGTATGGCCGCAAGGCTGAAACTCAAAGGAATTGACGGGGGCTCACACAAGCGGTGGAGCATGTGGCTTAATTCGAGGCTACGCGAAGAACCTTATCCCGGGCTTGACATGCACGGATTAGCCGGCGGAAACGTCGGTGACGCCTTCGGGTGGAACGTGCACAGGTGCTGCATGGCTGTCGTCAGCTCGTGCCGTGAGGTGTTGGGTTAAGTCCCGTAACGAGCGAAACCCCTGCGACCAGTTGCCATCATTCAGTTGGGGACTCTGGTCGGACCGCCGGCGTTAAGCCGGAGGAAGGCGGGGACGACGTCAAGTCATCATGGCCCTTATGCCCGGGGCTGCACACGTGCTACAATGGGCCGGACAGAGCGTTGCCACTGCGTAAGCAGGCGCCAATCGCAGAAACCGGTCCTCAGTTCGGATTGTGGGCTGCAACCCGCCCACATGAAGCTGGAATCGCTAGTAATCGCGGATCAGCAGTGCCGCGGTGAATGGGTTCCTGAGCCTTGTACACACCGCCCGTCAAGCCACCAAAGCGGGGGGCACCCGAAGTCGCTGAGCCCGCAAGGGCAGGCGCCGAAGGTGAAACCCGTGATGGGGACTAAGTCGTAACAAGGTAACCGTAGGGGAACCTGCGGTTGGATCACCTCCTTTCTAAGGATGTATGTCGGCCTCCGACGTGACGAACGGCTTCGGCCCGCCGTCACCGACGATGAGCCAACATCGGCCCCGCACTCGGGGCGGCCCTCCGGTTGACCCCGGCGCCGTCCCCCCACGCGGACCCGCCACAGCAGTGGCGAAGCCGAACGTGTTCATCCCTTGTGGATGGTCACCCCTTTTTGCGACCGATCGGAAGGATCGGTGAACCGACGTTGGCATCGACCGACTCGGCTCACGCGACTCACACACACGCCTGGTTCATGATTCGGCTGCGACCTGGACACGACACGATCGACCCTGGATTGACCCGACGCGGGTGTCCTCCGCCTTGAGCTTCGAGGTGGAGGGCACGCCGTGGCCCTGGGCGAGGGGCGGGGCCGTTTCCGCTTTTGGAGACGGCCTCGCCCCCCGGTCAGGGTGTTGTGGCCCTCGGTTTCGAGGGGCGCGCGTTCCTTGGATCGGCCCGACGGGCGACAGGCCCGCGGGCGTTCTGTGACAATTCGGCAGGTCGCGATCGAGTCACGCTCGATCGCGAAGACACAACCAAAACCGCGAAGTAAGCGTACGAGCGGTCAACCGTGCTTCGGTTAAGTGATCTCACTTTCCGTCGCCGAGGTGCGGTGCTCGTACCGAATCGAACGTAGACCCTTCGGATAGGAAAGAGACGACGACGCGAGGTCGTCGCGGTGGTTGCTCGTCGCCGCGAGGCGAGAGGGCAACCGCGGGGGAGCGAGGTCACGCGGACATCGGTCAATGACCGGCACACGGCATCCTTCGGGAGGCCGAGCGTCGGGGCCGGGTCGGCGTGGTCAAGCCCCGAAGGGCACGGGGGGGATGCCTAGGCGTCGCCGGCAACGTGGGCGTGGCAGGCTGCGATAAGCTTGGGGGAGGGGCCGAACGCCCGTCGATCCCAAGATACCCACAGCAACCCGGGGAACTGAAACATCTCAGTACCCGGAGGAACGGAAAGCAACCGCGACTCCCTCAGTAGCGGCGAGCGAACGGGGATCCAGCCTAAACCGATCGGGACACCGATCGGGGTCGTGGGGCCACTCGATAGGATTTCGGTCCGACAGAGTCATAAAAACAGAGTTCAATCGAAGCGACCTGGAACGGTCCACCAGAGGGGGTGAAAGTCCCGTAGGTGACGGATTCTGTTCTCTGAAGAGGGGTACCCGAGTAGGGTCGGGCACGTGAAACCCGGCCTGAATCGGCGGGGACCATCCCGCAAGGCTAAGTACCGGGCGACGACCGATAGTGAACCCAGTAGGGCGACCGAATGGTGGGAAGAACCCCGACAAGGGGAGGACACTGAACCTGAAACCCCGTGCCTACAAGCGGTGGGAGGGCGACGAGCCTTTGTGCTCCGCCTGACCGCGTGCCTTTTGCATAATGATCCGGCGAGTTTTGGTATCCGGCCGGTTAACCTCTTCAGGAGGGGAGCCCCAGCGAAAGCGAGTCTGAACAGGGCGCTTGTCGGGTGCCAAAGACGCGAAACCAGGTGATCTACCCATGGGCAGGTTGAAGCGACCGTAACAGGTCGTGGAGGACCGAACCCACTGATGTTGAAAAATCAGGGGATGACCTGTGGGGAGGAGTGAAAGTCTCATCAAACCTGGAGATAGCTCGTTCTCTCCGAAATGGCTCGAGGGCCAGCCTCGGGGAATCTAGCACAGGGGGGTAGAGCGACGGAATCCGGCTGGGGCCCTCCCCGGGTACCCACCGGAACCCAACTCCGAATACCCTGTGTCTTTATCCCGGGAGTCAGAACGCGGGGGAGAATCTCCGCGCTCAAGAGGGAAACAGCCCAGACCGCCGACCAAGGCCCCGAAGACGACGCTCAGTGGCAAAGGAAGTGGGACCGCGGTGACAGCCGGGATGTTGGCTTAGAAGCAGCCACCATTTCAAAAGTGCGTAACAGCTCACCGGTCGAGCCGTCCCGCGCCGAAAATGACGGGGACTCAAGCGTCGCGCCGCAGTCGCGGATTGGAATTTATTCCAGTGGTAGGAGAGCGTCGACGGCCGCATTGAAGCCACACGGGTAACGGGTGGTGGAGCGCCGTCGAGTGCGTATGCCGGAACGAGTAACGATAAGGCCGGTGAGAAGCCGGCCCGCCGAAAGCACAAGGGTTCCTGGGGAAGGGCAATCCGCCCAGGGTTAGTCGGGACCTAAGACGAGGCCGAACGGCGTAGTCGATGGGCAGCCGGTGAATATTCCGGCACCCGAGGGTGCGGTTGAAGGCAGGTGACGCTGCCGTAACGGGGATCGGGGTGCTAGTAACCCCCGTTCCGCAAGGACGACGGCTTAGCCCGGAAGTCCCCCGCTCGGTAGCCACGAAAATCCCTGTCCGGACAATCCCTCGGCCCGTACCGCAAACCGACACAGGTGTGCTAGGCGAGTATCCGAAGGCGTTCGGGAGAACCCTCGTGAAGGAACTCGGCAAAATGGCCCCGTACCTTCGGTAGAAGGGGCGCTGGCGCGAGCCAGCCGCAGTGAATCGGCTCCGGCGACTGTTTACCAAAAACACAGGACTCTGCCAACTCGTAAGAGGACGTATAGAGTCTGACGCCTGCTCGGTGTCGGTAGGTTAAGGGAGGCGATTAGCGCAAGCGACGTTGCCGACCAAAGCCCCGATAAACGGCGGCCGTAACTATGACGGTCCTAAGGTAGCGAAGTTCCTTGTCGGGTAAGTTCCGACCTGCATGAATGGCGTAACGACCGGAGCACTGTCTCCACGAGGGACCCGGTGAAACTGAAGTCGTGGTGAAGATACCACGTACCCGCGGCTAGACGGAAAGACCCCGTGAACCTTTACTGCAGGTTGGCACTGGCCAGCCGTCGATCCTGTGTAGCATAGCTGGGAGGCTGTGAAGCCCGGGCGCCAGCCCGGGTCGAGCCACCGGTGAAATACCAGCCTGGATCGTCGACTGTCCTCACCGGTTGCACCACAATCGGGACACTGCTCATCGGGCAGTTTGACTGGGGCGGTCTCCTCCCAAAGCGTAACGGAGGAGCGCCATGGTCCCCTCGGCCCGGTCGGCCATCGGGCAACACGAGCGCAAACGTAGAAGGGGGCCTGACAGCGAGTCCTCTCAGACGAGCTGGGACGAAAGTCGGCGTTAGTGATCCGGCGGTGCTGGATGGAAAGGCCGTCGCTCAACGGATAAAAGGTACTCCGGGGATAACAGGCTGATCTCCCCCGAGCGTCCATAGCGGCGGGGAGGTTTGGCACCTCGATGTCGGCTCATCGCATCCTGGGGCTGGAGAAGGTCCCAAGGGTTCGGCTGTTCGCCGATGAAAGCGGTACGCGAGCTGGGTTCAGACCGTCGTGAGACAGGTCGGTCCCTATCTGCCGCGGGCGGAGGAAACTTGAGAGGAGTCTCCCCTAGTACGAGAGGATTGGGGAGGACCGACCTCTGGTGTACCGGCTGTCGCGCTAGCGGCACCGCCGGGTAGCCAGGTCGGGAACGGATAAGCGCTGAAGGCATCTAAGCGCGAAGCCGGCCTCAAGACCAGGTTTCCGGCACCTTTACGGTGCGAAGGCTCCTGGAAGACCACCAGGTTGATAGGCCGGGAGTGCACGGCGGGCAACCGTCGCAGCCGACCGGTCCTAAGAGCCAAGCGGCTTGACCACCCCGACCCGTCCCCGCCGCATCGCATGACCCATGCGGTGCCCACGGGACCCACCGGTCGGCGTGGCCAGACCACAGAGCCTCCCTCACCCGAATCTCCGAACGACCTCGAACCGTCGTCTCTCTCTGGACGCGACGTCCTTCGAATGGGTCGATCCTTCGGAACCCAACGGCTTGCTTCCCGGTCAACATGTGTCTTCGTCGATCAGGCATTCCCGACTCGCTTCGCGACCTGCGGAGTTGCCTTTGCTTTTCGCGAGCGAGGGGTCTCACTGCCGACCCCCCGCCCGCTTTCCCGGCGACCATACCCGCGGGGCCACACCCGTTCCCATCCCGAACACGGCCGTTAAGCCCGCGGGGCCTATGATAGTGCCCTTGGCGCGAACGTCGGTCATCGCCGGGTCCT
>NZ_WEZF01000049.1 GCF_009177065.1 Tautonia marina | reverse complement strand
ATCCTCGACGCTCGGTAAGGTTCTTGCCGAATGCTAGACAAAAATACCCCGAATGCTATGGAGGGAACTCACACAATCCTTCACATTCCGAATTAAGCGAGGCTGAGTTGGTTCTGAAGGAACTGATTGAGAAGTGGAACGAACATGATCTAGAACAGCGAGAATTCGGTCGGGCAGGCTGGGTGGCAGCTGAGTTTTCTAATTGGTGGAGAAGCAAAACAGGAAAGCTGATTGATGAGGCGTGCGAGATTGCAGAGGAACTCATCTCGTGGTCGAAGGACTTCAACTTCCCGCTTTCGGAGCTTCACGAAAACGCTAACAGTGAAACAGACCCTAAGCTTCTTCGATTATCCAAGTTGATGAAAGCACTAAAGGATGACTCGCAATCGCTTTATGAGCCTTGAAATGAGTGGTTTTCCAAACTCAAGAAGGCTTGCGCCGGGTGCCCTGGACGGTGGGCGCGCCATCAGCAAGACAGATCGTCGGCGGCCATCATTCCTCGAAGCGGTCACGGCCATGCTCGGGGTGACGGCGGTGATGCTTGACGACGAGGACGCGGAGTTCTTCGTCTCGGATTCGGTAGTAGATCGCGAATGGGAATCGCTTGAGGGTATGGCATCGAAGCCCGGTTTCGACCTCGGGCCAGAGGGTCGGGAAGGTCCGAATGTTGACGATCGCCGCGTCGAATGCGTCCAGGAAGCGGGCACCGGTGCCCGGGGATTGCTCCTCGTAGAACCGAGCCGCCTCGATGAGATCCGCCTCGACTTCGGGGTGATAGGTCAGTCGCATCCGATCGCCCGGCGCGCGGCGGTCATGATCTCCTCGTGCGATCGGGCCTGAACTGCGCCCGAGGTCAGTTCGGCATCACGACGACGAGCGTCGGCGAGGGCCTCGGCCTCGGTGGTCGGCCGGAGGCCCTCGCCGATACTTTGCCAGAGGACCTCGGCCAGCTCGATCCGATCGGCGAGGGGCAGAGCCAGCAGACGCTCGGTCAGGGAGGGGTCGGGCATGACGTGGTCCGGACTTCTCGGGCAATCGGACTGGTCAGGGACTCATTGCGATCATACGAGGCCCTCTTGCCCATGTGCCACACGAATTCCAGTCCTCAGAAGCTCGGCATGGAGCAGGGCTGGCCGCCGCCGGCGGGGAGGTAGGCGTACTGGGCGTAGTCCATGACCTGGCGGTCGGAGTTGAAGCGCCAGCCGAGGGTGCGGAGGTTGTCCTTGACGCGGGCGATCCAGCGGCGGGGGAGGCCGTCGGCGCTGCGGTCGTAGTAGAGGGGGATGACCTGGTGGGTGAGGGTGTTCATCAGGTCGAGGTAGTCGCGGTCGTCCTGGACCGAGGGGACGGCGTGGGTTCGGCCGGAGCCGATGGCGAAGCCGTTGCGGCCGTCGTAGCCTTCGGCCCACCAGCCGTCGAGGATCGAGCAGTTCAGGCCGCCGTTCATGGCGACCTTCTGGCCGGAGGTGCCGCTGGCCTCCTGGGGGCGTCTCGGGTTGTTCAGCCAGACGTCGACCCCCTGGACGAGGAACCGGGCGACGTTCATGTCGTAGTCTTCGATGAACGCGAGCCGGCCGCGGAACTGGGCCGAATGGCTGATCTTGACGATCTGCTGGATGAATTCCTTGCCGTAGCGGTCCTCGGGGTGGGCCTTGCCGGCGAAGATCAACTGGACAGGGCGGTCTGAGGCGTTGACGATCTCGGCAAGGCGCTCGGCGTCCTTCATGACCAGGGTGGCCCGCTTGTAGGTGGCGAAGCGGCGGGCAAAGCCAATGGTCAGGGTGTCGAGGTCGAACATCCGGTGATAGCGTTCGAGGTCCTCGGGATGAGCGCCCCGGGCCTCGGCCTGGCGGGCGAGCCGCTGGCGGACGAATTCGAGCAGGCGGGCCTTGAGGACCTGGTGGGTTTCCCAGAACTCGCCGTCGTCGATCTCCGAGGCGGTGTCCCAGACCTCGGGATAGCGCATCCGAGATTCCCAGTTGGCGCCGAGGTGCCGGTCGTAGATGGCCTTCATCTGCGGGGCGAGCCAGCTCAGGGTGTGCACGCCGTTGGTGATGTGGCCGATCGGGACTTCTTCCTCGTTGCGGTTCGGGTAGAGCGGGTGCCACATCTGGCGAGAGACCTTGCCGTGCAGGGCCGAGACGCCGTTGGCGTGCCTTGAGAGCTTCAAGGCCAGCACGGTCATGCAGAACGGCTCGTTGTGGTCGCCCGGATGGACGCGGCCGAGGCCGAGGAAGTCGTCGGGGGGCAGGTGGAGCTGTTCGCGGAGCGGGCCGAGGGCGTCCTCGACCAGATCGGCGCTGAAGCGGTCGTGACCGGCCGCGACGGGGGTATGGGTGGTGAAGACGGTCATGCCGGCGACGTCTCGGACGGCCTCGCCGAAGGGGCGGCCCTCGGCCTCCATGACGTTCCGGGTCAGCTCCAGGCCGGCAAAGGCGCTATGGCCTTCGTTCAGATGGATGACCGACGGGTCGATCCCGGAAGCGAACAGCGCCCGGACGCCGCCGACACCCAGCAGCAATTCCTGCCGGATGCGGATTCGGGCGTCGCCGCCGTAAAGCCGGCCGGTAAGGGAGCGGTCTTCCTCGTCGTTCTCGGGCACGTTACTGTCGAGCAGGAGCAAGGTCGTACGGCCGACCTCGACGCGCCAGACCTTGGCGTGCAGGGTGCCGGATCGGCTCTCGACGGCCACGCGGACGGGGTCGCCGTTGGGGGTGAGGGCTTCCTCGATCGGCAGGCGGGCCGGATCGTTGTAGGGGTAACTTTCGTGCTGCCAGCCTTCGGCGTCGAGCGACTGGCGGAAATAGCCTTCGGCGTAGAGAATCCCCACGGCGACGAGCGGAATGCCCAGGTCGCTGGCGCTCTTGAGGTGGTCGCCGGCCAGCACGCCGAGGCCGCCGGAGTAGATCGGCAGGCTCTCGTGCAGGCCGAATTCCATCGAGAAGTAGGCGACCGGCCGGGCGCGAAGGGTCGAGGCGTGGATCGCTCCCCAGCTATCGCGGTTTTCGAGGTACTCGTTGAGGCGGCGGAAGGCGTAGTCGATCCGGGAGATCAGGGCCATTTCCGAGGCGCGTTGCACGAGCTGTTCGGGAGGAATCCGGTCGAGAAAGACCACGGGATTGTGGTCGGTTTCTCTCCAGAGAACCGGGTCGAGCTCTCGGAACAACTCGATGACGTGCGGCTGCCACGTCCACCAGAGGTTGCGGGCCAGTTCTCGCAGCTTGTTGATAATGGTGTCCTGGCTGACCATCTCCGCTCCTCGGGTCGCAGGGAGTCCTAACGCCCCGGTCGATCCGGACGGGGGCTTGAGCCCAGTCATCGGGCCAGTTCGGGCCGTCAGTATCCTCAATACGCGATGAATCGCCAACCCCGTACGACAAGACAGCCAATTTTCGCAAAAATTGCCCAATTTTTGTCGAGAGGAAGGAGACCGGTCCCAACCGAGCCCGAGACGATCATGGGGAGGGGACGGCTCCGGGGGCCTCGATCGGGGCGGGTTGGGCCTCCGGTTCCAGCTCGGCAGGGGGGGCGAGCGCCGATTGGGCGAGGAGATGGGGAATGCGGGCCGGGTCGGCCGCGTCGACGACCCACTGGAGCAAGGGCAGGGCCTCGTCGGTCTGGCCGTCGATCTGGAGGGTGACGCCGGCGTAGGCTCGGGCCTCGGCCTGCTGGTCGGGAGTCTCGGCGGCGGCGAGCAGGTCGTCGAGCGGCAGGTCGCCGAGCAGATGATCGAGGATCGGGCCGGGCCAGACGGAGAGGTCGCGATCCTCGGCCGCGGCGGCGAGCAGGCCGTCGGCCTGGGCCGATCGACCGGCCCGGCGGTGCTCGATGGCCGCGAGCAAGGCGGCGTAAGGCGAGAGTTCTTCGTACCAGCCGACGAGCACCAGATAGGCCTCGGCGTCGGCCGCTCCGCCGTCGAGGCCGAGGCCGACGGCCAGGGCCGCGCGGTTGAACCGGGCGGCGGCGTGGTTCGGATCGACCCGAAGGGCCAGGCCGAACTCGTCGTAGGCGCGCTTCGGCTCGTTGAGGTCGAGCCAGACGAGCCCCCGATTGTAGTAAGGCAAGGGGTCGAGCGGGGCGAGCTGCGCGGCCTGGTTCAGGTCGTCGAGCGCTTCCTGAAGGCGCCCGGCGGCCCGTCGCAAGTTGCCGCGGTTGAGCCAGGGGGTGCGCCACTCGGGTTCGAGGCGGATGGCCTCGTCGAAATCGGCCTCGGCCAGGTCGGGCCGGCCGCGATCGGCCCAGAGCAAGCCTCGGGTGAGGTAATCGTTGGCCGACGGGTTTCCGGCGTCGATCCGATCGGAAGCGGCCTCCAGAGCCTGGTCGAAGGGCAAGACGCGGTCGCCCTTGATCCAGCCGGCCAGGTCTTCGGCTTCGAGCCAGAGCCAGGGGCCGTTGACCTTGCCCACCGTGTAGACGCGGTGAATCGCCCCCGAGGCCACGATCCGCGCTTCGATCTTCAAAACGTCGTCGATCGAGGCCAGCACGACGCGGTCGCCCGGTTCGATCCCCTGCGCCTCGGCCCGAGGGGCGAGCAAGAGGCCAAGCGATGCGCTGATCAAGACGATTGCAACGTCGCGTCGGTGGCCTTTGGTGTGGTCTGGTATGTCGACTCCTGCTTCCACCCCTGAGTGATGCATTCTGGGTGGCCCCGGTTGCTCGTCAACCGGGGTCGCGGAGCGACGAGAGGCTTCGGTGCGGCCTCTCATCGCCTCTTGCGGCTGCGCCGCCCCGGTTGGCGAGCAACCGGGGCCACCCGAGGCAAGGGGAGACGTATCATTCGAGGACAGGAATGGTACGACGCGAGGGACTTCGCATTTGTCCTGGACGATGAGGGCAAGTCCGGGACGAAACCGTCGGCAGAGATTCCGGAGGTTCATGGCGTCCCTCGGCTCGATGCAAGAAAAAAAGTGCGATCAAGGGCGTCGGGCATCGGAGATTCCGGCGCAGGTCCGGAGTCCTTGTTCTTTTCAGCCCATCGTATCGCAACACAACGAGGGGACACAAAGGGCTGCTCAGCGGACGGGGGACGATCGGACCCGGGCGCTGGGGTCGAGGCCAAGGATGCGGCCTCGGGGGCGGGGGATGTCGAGGACGATCGGTTCGGAGGTTTCGACGGCGTTTTGATTGCCGACCACGTCGAAGACGTCGAGCCGAACATGGAAGCGGGCGGGGACGTTGGGAGGCAAGGGCCAGACAAACCGGCCGGAGTCGGGCAGGGCGGGGGTGATCTGCTGCCAGATGGCATCGGGGGCGTCGGGACGGATGGAGATGACGATGGGAGTTTCGGCCGGGTGCGGCTCGTCGGTGCGCCATTCGACGACGAGCGATCCGGCCTCGTCTCCGCTGCCGATGCCGACGGAATCGAGCGCAACGCGGGGCGGGGTGGTATCGACGATCACCTCAAACTCCGCGGGCGTGCCTGAAACGGGTCGGGGGTCTCCCAGGCCGTTCTGCGACTGCACGACGATCCGGAGCCCGTGGCGGCCGTCTCCGCCGAGGTCGACATGGAAAGGGGACCGCCGATCAGGGTCGGTGCCGAGCGACTCCCAGGTCTGGCCGTTGTCTCGCGTGACCCACATCTCGACCACTTCGAGCGACTCGACCGAGGCATCTTCGACGCCGTAACTTAACGGAAAACGTGGGCTTGCAATAATCCGAACACCACCCGAATCCGCAGGAGGCGCGGCGGGAGCGGCGGCGGGGTTCGGCGAAGGAGAAGGAGTCGGCCGAGCAGGCGGAGCCGCGTTGGACGATCGGACCGGAGCCGAGGTATTGGTCCGGGGAGCGGGCGGGGGGCGATCGTCGATTCCGGCGAAGGGATCGTCTGAGACTCCCGAGCGAGCGGGCGAGGGGTCCGAGGCGCGTCGGGCCAGGATCGGCGGCGGTGCGGCCCCGGCCGAGGGGGCGGAGACCGAGCCGGGGGCCTCGGCCAGCCCATCGGGTAAGAGCTGCTGCGCCGACCCTCGGTTGCCGGACGAGTCGGCCACGGTCACGCGGACGGTCACGGGCAATCCGGTACCGACCTCCCAGCGGGCCTCGCCGACGATCCTCGGCGAGGTCCTCACCTGCCGCCAGGCGTTCGCCGGAGCCCCTTGCACCTGATATTCGAGCGCGAAGGTCGAGAGATCGAGGTACTCGTCCTTCACCTCCCAGACAATCCCGACCACTCCCGCCCGGCGCGGCAGGGCCCGGATGACGACCGAGGGGGCCGTCGTATCGACCACCACCCGGAGCTTCGGCCGGACTTGCTCCATGTCGGGCGGATACAGGCGGTTCTGGCGATCTCTCGTCCGGACGGCGAACCAGTATTCCCCGTCCCTCGGCGCCCGGTACGGAAAGGCGAGCTGATCGGGAGCCGTGTTGCCGGCATACTCCCACGACAGGCCGCGATCGGACGAGACGTACAGGTGGACCTCCGCGATCTGCTCCAGCATCGCGGGGTCCTGAATGTTGAACGGGATCCGGAAC
>NZ_WEZF01000048.1 GCF_009177065.1 Tautonia marina | reverse complement strand
CTTCCGCATCCCGTTCAACATTCAGGACCCCGCGATGCTGGAGCAAATCGCGGAGGTCCATCTGTACGTTTCGTCCGATCGCGGCCTCTCGTGGGAGTATGCCGGCAACATCGCTCACGATTCGCTCGCCCGAGGCCATCCGGACCGGTAATCTCGACCGCCTCCGCTCCCTCGCCGAGAAATACGACGCCATCGTCCGCAAGTTCCGCGGCCAATGAACCCGAGGGCACCGATCTTCGTCTCGACGGCGCTCCTCGTCGAGACGAAGATCGGGCTGAGGAAGAACCTCCCGAGTGCTTTAGGCGAGAATAACGAAGCGCTCGGCTAGGGTGGCCCCGCGCGGATGATCTCAAAGACCGCAGCGAGGATGAGCCGGCGCTCCCTCCCTTTGTCGAAGTTGAATACCACCTCGCTGGGGCCGTATCATCGGAAGTCGATCGCGTCGGCAACTCGTCGCCATCGCCCCGCAGCCAAGAAGCATTCGAGGGAGCCAGTCATGAGGCACTTCATCGCCGCCGTAGGGACCATGATGATCGCGGCGGCCGCTGGCGTCGGCTGTAACCAGCCGGCCGACACGCCGCCGGTCGATGGGACGGTCACGGTCAGTTCCGAGGACTACGGTCTCTACTGCAATGAGCACGGGGCGCCGGAGAAGTTCTGCACCCTCTGCCACCCTGAGCTGGCGGAGACGCTCCTGCTCTGCCCCGAGCACGGGAACATCCCGGAGGACCTTTGCACCCTCTGCCACCCCGAGGTCGAGCAGCAATACGACCTGGTGATGTGCCCCGAGGGGCACGGGCTGCCGGAACACTTCTGCGTCGAATGCGGCAAGGTGCCGGTGCCCGACCAGGAGCCCGCCGCCTGAGGGCGGGCGAGACGATGGGCCGCGCAGTCGCTGCTGCAGCTTCGCTCACGCCCACGGTGCGGCGCGCCTGCCGGATTCGGTCCGGATCGTGTGGCCCTTTGATCTGCCATCGCCAAGGGTGTCGAGCCACCGGCCGGGCGAGGCCGAGGCGGCCGGGCTGCCCGGCCCCGTCGTTTACGCCCCGGCCGGTGCCGGCTCGTGCAACTCCTTGAGCCTGTGTTCATGGTCGCCCCGACGGGCGAGGCGGTCGGACTCGGGGCCCTTCCCGAAAAGCAGGTAGAGCACCGGCAGGGCGAGCATTGTCAGCAGCGTGTCACTGACGACGCCGAAGACGACCACCGTTGCCAGCGGACGCTGCACCTCGGCCCCGATCCCGGTCGAGAGCATCATCGGCACGAACCCCAGCGCCGCCACCGTACTGGTCATCAACACCGGACGCAATCGCGCCTCGCGGGCCTGCTCGATCGCCTCCCGCTTGGGAACACCCTGGGCCATGCGGTCGCGGATGGAACTGACCAGGACCAGGCCGTCGAGCATTGCGATCCCGGCGAGAGCCACGAAGCCGATGCCCGCCGAGATCGTGAACGGCAAGTCCATGACCCAAAGCCCCAGCACGCCGCCGACCCGCGCGAACAGCACGCCGGTGAAGATCATCAGGGCGTCTCGCACCGAGCCGAACGACAGGTAGAGCAGGCTGAGGATCAGCCCCAGCGCCAGCGGGACGACGAGGTAAAGCCGCCGCTCGGCCCGGATCAGGTTCTCGTACTGGCCGCCGTACTCGACCGAGTAGCCGGGGGGTAGCTCGACCTTCTGGGTGATCCGATCGCGGGCCTCGTCGACGAAGGAGCCGAGGTCGCGGCCCCGGATGTTCGCCTGCACGATGATCCGCCGCATGCCCCACTCGCGGTTGATCGTCGAGGGGCCCTCGACCTCCTCCAGCCGGGCCAGTTGTGTCAGCGGAAGCCGCTGGCCGGAGGCGGTGGGGATCAGGATGCGGTCCAGCGCCGCCGGATCGTCGCGGTACTTCTCGGGCAGGCGGATCGCCAGCGGGAAGCGGCGGTCGGGCTCCAGCACCTCGCCGACCTGCAGACCGCCGGTCGCCCGGACCGCGTCGAGCACCTGCTCGGCCGAGACGCCGTGCCGCGCCAGCGCCTCGCGGTCGACCTCGACGCGGAGCACCGGCAGGCCGGTGACCTGCTCGGTCGTCACGTCGGCGGCCCCGGGGACCTGCTCCACCACCTCCTGGATTGCGGCGGCCTTCGCTTTGAGCACCTCCAGGTCGGGGCCAAAGAGCTTCACTCCGAGGTCGGCGCGGATGCCGGCGATCATCTCGTTGATCCGCATCTCGATGGGCTGGACGTAGATGGCGCGCATCCCGGGCAAGACCTCGGTCACCCGAGCCATCCGGGCGACCAGCTGTTCCTGCGTCTCGGCCCGCTTCCATTGCTCGCGGGGTGTGAGGGTGATGAAGACGTCGCTCACCTCCAGGCCCATCGGGTCGGTGGCGACCTCGGCCGTCCCGGTGCGGCTCCAGATGTCCTCGATCTCGTCGGGGAACTCCTCCTTCAAAATCCGCTCGATGTGCGAGCCGTAGCGGAGCGACTCGTCCAGGTCAACGCCCGCCAGGCGGACCGTGTTGATGACGACCGACCCCTCGTAGAGCCGGGGGACGAACTCCGAGCCCAGGCCCAGGCCCAGGATTGTCGCCCCCACGGTCACCGATCCGACAAAGACGAGCGTCAGCATCGGGTGGTTCAGCGCCCGGCGCAGCACCGGCTGGAACAGCCAGTGGGCCAGCCGGTCGACGATCGTCTTTTTCTCGCGAGCACGCCTCGACAGGCCGAGCGAGGCGAGTACCGGCATCAGCGTGAGCGACAGCACCAGCGACCCGAGCAGCGCAAAGATCACCGTCAGGGCCATCGGCCGGAACAGCTTCCCCTCGGTCCCCTGCAACGTGAGGATCGGAAGATACACAATCATGATGATCAACTCGCCGAACATCGTCGGCCGGCGGACCTCGACGGCGGCGTCTCGGATGACCTCCAGCTTGCTCCGGCCCGATCGGTCGTGCCCGAGGCGTCGGACGCAGTTCTCGACCATGACCACCGAGCTGTCCACCACCAGGCCGAAGTCGATGGCCCCGAGCGACAGGAGGCTGCCGGCGATGCCCACCTTCTGCATCATCGTCACGGCGAAGAGCATCGACAGCGGGATGGCCGACGCCACGATCAAGCCCGCGCGGATGTTGCCCAGGAAGGCGAACAGCACGGCGATGACCAGGATCGCCCCGTGGAAGAGGTTGTCGCGGACGGTGTGCAGGACCTGGTTCACCAGGTCGGTCCGCCGGTAAAGCACCTCGACCTCAACGCCCGGCGGCAGGGCTTGCTCGACCTCGGCCATTGCCGCGTCAAGGGCGTGGGTCACCTCGCGGGAGTTCTCCCCCATACGCATGAAGGCCAGGCCGAGCACCGTCTCGCCCTCGCCCCCGGCAGTGACGCCGCCCCGGCGGATGACGTGGCCGATGCCGACCTCGCCGAGATCCTTGACCCGGACCGGCACGCCGTCCTCGGCCGCGACGACGACCTCGGCGATCTGCTCGACGGTCGTCGTTCGCCCCACGCCCTGCACCAGGCTCGCCTGGCCAGAGCGGACGACGTAGCCGCCGCCGGCGTTCTGATTGTTCGAGCGCAAGGCAGTGATCACGTCATTGAGCGTCAGGCTGTACTTGGCCAGCAGGTCCGGGTCGGCCCGAACCTCGAACTGCTTGACGAAGCCGCCCCAGGCGTTGACCTCGGCCACGCCCGGCACCCGGCGCAGGCGAGGGCGGATGACCCAGTCCTGGAGCGTCCGCAGCTCGGTCAGGTTGATCTCGGGATCGTTGCTCCGCAGGACGTAGTGGTAGATCTCGCCCAGACCGGTGGCGACGGGGCCCATCGTCGGCCGGGCGATCCCCTCGGGCAGCTCGACCTCGCCGAGCCGCTCGTTCACCTGCTGGCGGGCGAAGTAGATGTCTGTGGCATCGGTGAAGATCGCCACCACCTGCGAGAAGCCGAACTTCGAGACCGAACGCACCTCCTTCAAGCCTTTCAGGCCGCCGAGGGCGTACTCGACCGGGAACGTGATCAAGCGCTCGACCTCCTCCGGCGACAGCTCCGGGGCGGTCGTGTTGATCTGCACCTGCACGGGCGTCGTGTCGGGAAAGGCATCCAGCGGCAGCTCGAAGGCCGATCGCACGCCCACGAAGACGAGCAGGCCGGCCAGCAGCAGGATGACGAAGCGGTTCTTCAGGCTGAAATCGATCAGTGCGCTAAGCATGGGGGGGGCACCTCCGTCGGCGGGGCGATCATTCGCAGCAGCCGGCGCCGATGGCGCCCTTCATGATCTCGGTCTTGAGCAGGAATCCGGCGTCGGTGACCACCTCCTGGCCTGGCTCCAGGCCCCAGGCGACTTCGACGAACCCGGGGCGGTCGGTGGGCTCGATCACCACCCGCTGCGGGCGGAATCGTCCCCCGCCGAGCGGGAGGAAGACCAGGTCGGTCCCCTCGTGCCGCTGGAGGGCGTCTCGGGGGATGACCAGGGCGTCGTGCTCCGGCGCGACCTGAATTCTTGCCTGGCCGAAAAGGTTGGCGCGGAGCCGTCCGCTGGGATTCTCCAGCTCGGCCCGGACTCGGGTGGTCCGTGTCGTTTTGTCGACCTCCGAGCCGACCCAGGTCACGGTGCCGTTGGAGGAGGGGGCGTCGGCCGAGCGTCCGGCTCCGGCGGCATGGAAGGACACGCGCTGTCCGACCTCCACTCGGTCGATGTCTTGCTCGTAGACATCGATCCAGAGCCACATGGTCGCCTTGTCGGCGACGCCGAAAAGCTTGGTTGTCGGTTGGACCGCCTCGCCGAGGACAGCGTGCCGGAAGATGACCGAGCCGCCCAGCGGCGAGACAATCTCCAGCAGGCTGGAGGTGTCCTTCTCCGTCTCGATCCGCCGCAGGTCCTCTTCGTCGAAACCGAGGTTGCGGAGGGTCTGGGTGGCTTCCAGGGCGTTCGCCTCGGCCTGGTTCAGGACGGTCAATGCCTCCAGAACCTGCTTCGAGGCGACGGCGTTGCGCTGGGCCAGGGCCTGGGTGCGCTCGTATTCGACCCGGGCCAGCTCAAGGGCCGCCCGGGCCGAGATGAGCCGGGACTTGACGCCGCTGACCTCGGCCGAGTCGACCACGGCCAAAACGTCGCCGACGCTCACCACGTCACCCAGGTCGACCCGGATCTCGCGCAGGTAGCCGGTGACTCGGGGGTAAATTTCGGCGTGGCGGTTGCCGTTGTAGTCCGTCTCGGCGTTGGCCTCGGCGTGGTGGACGTGGCGTTCCGCGGTCACCGGGACCGTCTCCAAGCCGATCTTCCTGGCCAGGTCGGCGGTGGCAAACCTGACGACCGGCAGCGGCTGGCTGCAGACCCTGGCGCCAGCTTCGGCGTCATGTGCCTTCGGATCGCGCAGGCATTCGATGCAGAGGACCTCGGGGGTCTTGTGCGTCGCACACCAGCCGTCGTCGGGCAGGGCGGCCGAGGCGCCAGGGCCGTTGCCGCATTCGACGCAGAAGTGTTCCGGCAGCCCGTGCCCCTCGGGACACATCACCAGGTCGTATTGCTGCTCGACCTCGGGATGGCAGAGGGTGCAAAGGTCCTCCGGGATGTTCCCGTGCTCGGGGCAGAGCAGGAGCGTCTCCTCCAGCTCGGGGTGGCAGAGGGTGCAGAACTTCTCCGGCGCCCCGTGCTCCCGGCAATACAGGCCATAGTCGACCGCGCCGGCCGTCGCCGAGGCCGAGGCCCCGAAGCGGGCCCAGACGGGCAACCGCCCCGGGGCGATCCGTGCCCAGGGAGGGAGCCAATCGGGCCGGGCGATGGCCACGCCGACGCCGAGGAGGATCACCGCTGCCAGGACGGGCGCGGTGATGAGCAAGGTCCGCTTCATGGTTCGATCCCCGCGAGAAGAAAGGAGGTGTGCGGTCGGGCTTCCGCCGACGACTCCGGGGGCCGGCGCCGGGCGGATGGACGTGTTGACAGCACGAGGGCCCGGCCCGAGGAGGCCGAGACAGGACCGGATCGAACCGGCGCGCAACGGCACCTTGGGAGCCCGTCCGGTCAGGTGCGGGGGATCAGCAGCGGAAGTTCTGGAGCACGGCGCGCACGCGACCAGCGCCGACCTGGGAGGCCCAGCCGATCAGAGAACCGGATCGGGGCAGAGCGTCCAGGGGGAGGGAATGGAAGGGAGAATTGTCGAACGGCAGGCAGCCGAGGGAAGGTGAGAGGTTCTCGCGGTCACCGTCGTCGAACCGGGGACCGTCGGCCTGGACAGCCCCCTTGCAGAGGCAATCGTCGTCATCCCGCGGGAGGTCGTTCTCGTCTCCTGGGCAGCAATCCCGGTCGGAACCGCGATCAGGGACGCCCGAGTCGGTCCAGGCCCTGATGAAGTCCATGCTGCAAACCGGTGCCGAGGCCCCGCAGACGATGGGGCAGAGCACGAAGAGCGGGATCAGGATCAGGCTCGTGATCGGCCGCACCAGGTCCTCCCGAAGTAGGCGATTCTTCGACAAACAAAAATGATAACCGAATTTGGGTGCTGAGGCCAGGCTCGTCGCCTCCCTGGCGCAACCGCCCACACGTCGCGGGCCGTGAATCGCGGGCCGTTGATCGACCCGGCTTCCAGCCGACCCCCCGAGATCATCTCAAGCCGTGTAACCGGCCGCGACGATAAACCCGTTGAAACCGGACCTCGGGATGATCGACCGGCTTCCCTGCGCGGCGGTTTTGCCGGCGGGGGAAGCTACCGAGGACTCCAAAACGCAGACGAGCAAGATCCGAAACGGACTCCGCAAAGGCGCCGGCCAGGGAAGGCCAG
>NZ_WEZF01000047.1 GCF_009177065.1 Tautonia marina | reverse complement strand
GGCCCCGTCTTTAAACATGCCGCAAGATAAAGTTGTTCTGCGATCGGATCCTCTTTTATACGATGTAATGGAGTGTAGTAGATATCCCGCTTCCTTGTCCCGGATCGACCCAGGAAAGTCTTATGACGAATCGAATTCCAACGCCCCCCCGTATCCTGCCCTGCTTGATACTATTCGCCTGCGTGTATTCTCCGGTCTCGGCTGGTCCGCCCATGCAGGACAATGATGATGAGATTCAGACGCTTAGGGCGCTGATCGTGGTCGATACTCGGGCGGATCCCCCTTTGCCGGGAATCGGGAACAATTATGCAAATATTCTTCACACCCTTCAGCAGGCGAACGGATACACGGGCCGTGTCGAGATCGATTTCCTCGACCCGGATGAGGTGTCGCCACAGGCCATAACCGATTACTTCCGGGGGCTTGCAGAGATTTCCAAGGACGACGCGTTGCTGTTCTATTACGCCGGCCACGGTGGGACCCTTCCTCGGGCTGGCCCCTTCCTGCAGACATCCGGCGGCCGATTGTTGCGATCGGATCTTATTGGGGCGATGCAGACCCATTCCCCTAGCCTGATCGTCGTCCTCACGGACAGTTGCAGCGCGGCGCCGCGGATCCTCCCGCCTATACCGGTCGCGCCGGCGAGGGCAAACCTCGTTCTGAAGGATTTGTTCTTTCGGCATAAAGGCATCGTCGACATCAACGCCTCCAGCTTCGATCGCGAGCGGGGCTCGGGCGAGTATGCCTGGTACATCGAGGAGAAGGGCGGCCTCTTCACTGATGCACTCGTCGAGGCCATCTACAGCGACTACGACGGGTTGGATGCGGACTCCAACCAGTTCGTGAGCTGGGCCGAGATCCTCGAGAAAACCCGGGAAATCACCCGCCTTAATTACCAGAATCTCAGAGAAATGCACCGACGTTTCGATGAGGAGTTGCTCTTCCCGGGCCAGCGCGCGACCAGGGATCGCTTGATTGCGCAGCCAACGCAGACCCCCCAGGCGTTCGACCTCGGGCGACCGATTCCCGATCTCCCTCCCGCGCTCGCCGATCGAGTGCCTCCCTCCCCTCCCCCAACATTGGAGGCTTTGGGCTTGGACGTGAGGGAGAATTACGGGTACGGTCTGGTCGTCTCGGGAGTCCGAGGATGGGCGGCTGAGCAGGATTCGGGGATCCGCCCGGGGGATGTCGTGTTCCGGATCAACGATCAGGATGTGGACGGATTTGAGACGGCGCATCGAGCAATTTCGAAGGTCCCCCTGGGGGCCGCCATCGTGCTGGAGGGATATTCGACCTCGTCAGACCCCGTCAAACATGCCCGCTTCATCCTCGGGGGTAGCGACGAGGATCGGGTCAGGTCGGCGCTGACGGCCGCCCTCGGAGCCAGAGAGGTCCGGGTGAGGGTAGCGGCAGCCGATTCGTTCGCCCGGATCGGGCAGCCAGGGGAAGCAGCCGTTGCAGCCCTCGGCCGGCTCTTCGAGGTGGATATCCAGGCGAGGAAGGCAGCCGGGTCGGCCCTCGCCGTGGCGGGGCCCGAAGGGATCGCAGTTCTCGGGCGGGCCGCGGCCAGCCCGGATACCGACCTCCGGTTCACGGCGCACTCGAGCCTACTCCGCATCGGGGCGTCGGATCGACACGCAGTGCAAGCCCTCGTCGATGCCCTGGAGAGCCCGTCGAGGGAGGTCCGGATGGACGCGATGGTCTCGCTTGGCCAACTCCGGATCTGGACCGCGCTCGTCTACAACGCCCTGGAGCCGATCGCCCGGGGTAGGGACGGCGAGCAAGGCGCCGGGATCGAGCAGACCCAGGCTCTGATCACACTCTATCACCTGGGAAGCCAGTTAGACGAGGAATTGCTTTCCCAGCTGCTAACCTCGGTCCGGTCCGGGAACATGCCGACTCGGCTATCTGCCATTCAAACTCTGGGACGGGCCCGGCCGGCAGCCGACGAAGTGGTTCGGGCGTTGGCCGAACAGATCGATGACGAGAGTCAGGAAGTCCGGGAAAGTGCCCTCTTATCTCTCGCACGAATCGAAGTGTTAGAACCGATAATCGCCGCCCTGGAGGATGAACGACCGGCCGTGAGAAGGTCAGCGGTCAGTGCTCTGCATATGATCGGTCCTCATGCCGAACAAATGAGTGACCAGCTGGTCAGGGTGATCAAAGATCCCGAGGTCCAGGTCCGTCAGGCGGCCGTCCTCGCCCTCTGGGCGTTGGGCCCGGCCGCCGCCGACACCGTCCCCGAACTCGTCAACCTGCTAGCGGACGAAGATCCGGCAATTCGTTACGAGGCGGTGGTTGCGCTCGGGCAGATCGGTCCCCGGGCGGAGGCTGCAGTCCCTGGCCTGATCGACGCCCTCAACGACGAGGACCCGTCCGTCCGGGAAGCGGCCGCAGAGACGCTGAGCAGCATGGGGCCCCGGGCTAAGCCCGCCGTCCCGAGGCTGGAGCAACTGCTCGTTGAGGACGGGATGGAGTCAGCCGTGAAAGCCATCGCCAGCATCCAAGGCGTCGGATATTTGATTCCTCTATCGAAGAGGACGTCGGATGCCACCCGCGCGGCAATTTGCCGAGGCGTTGGCAATCCGTTTTTCTTTTTGCCTGGAGAAGTAGTTCCATACCTCGCCTCCGCTCTGCACGATCCGGGAGAGGAGACGAGGCATGCGGCAGCCTCTTCTCTAAACTGGCAGATGAGCACGGGTCGGCTCGGAACGAATCTCCCCGATACCAAGGCGGCGATGGACGACATCTTTCGACACCTTGAGGGGGAAACGGATCCGAGTCTGATCGTGCCTTGCATCAGTATTCTGGACAGATTCAATGGGAGACGCCAGCACGCGGTCGAGAGACTCGTGGAGTACCTCGGTGCCGAGCAGCCCGAGATCCGGACTCAAGCCGCAAATACGCTCGAAGAGTTCGGCATGGAGGCCCGCGCGGCTGTGCCCACGCTAATCTTGAGGCTGCGGGACGAGGTCGCCTCCGTGCGAGTGGCCGCCGCTTACGCTTTGTCCAGCATCGGGAGGGCCGCAAGAGCGGCCATCCCCGACCTCGTCGGCCTGCTGGATGACCCCGAGGAAAAGGTGTGGAGATCGGCCATTGAGTCGCTGGCGAGCCTGGGAGCGATCCCCGAGCTGATCGCGATCCTGGAACGGGGAGACGCCGAGGAAAGGGCCGCTGCCGCGAGGAGTATGACGACCCATCGCGCCCGCCCGGCAATCCCCGCGCTCGTCCGAGCCCTGGAGGGGGATGATTCGCCAGAGGTACGAGAGGCTGCCGCCCTTGCGCTCGGTAAGTCCTCGATGATGGACTTCGATTTCTTCCTGGAAGCCCAGCTCTCGACTCCCGCGGCAGCTCCTCCAAGGCTCGAGTCGGTCGAGGTCCCTTGAACTTGTTCCTGCGGAATGATGCGGCCGGCGTGATCGCCGGGACCTCCCGAGGTCGATGGGGCCGAACGGCTCGACGACCCCTTTGACGGCGTTCGCCGGCCGGGGTCGGAGGCCCGGCCGGCGAGCGGACAGTTATTCGCTCTCAACGTCCTCGTCCTCGCCATCGGCGATGGCGATACCGCCGGATACGACTAAAGCGAACGGCTGTGGCCCCTGAGTGATGCGGTCCGCCTGGACCGTGAGTGTCCAGGCCCCGACCTCGGGACTCGGGATGTCGATGCCCTCGACATTGTTTGTCGAATCGGGGGAGACTCCCTGGCCGTCAACCGGCAGAATCTCCTCGCCGTTGGGTGTGATGAGGACCATGTTCAAGTTGTTCTGGAGTTGGTTCCCTGGGGGATCGGCCCAGACCAAAGTTGTCCGGAGCTCGGGGGCAGAGTCGGTCACCTGAATCGTGTAGCTGATCGACTCACCCTCGGCCAGTGCGGTCTCGTCGTCGAAGAGCGAGGTCGAGGTCAGAGCCCGACGAAGGTTGACCAACCCCCATCCGGCTCGGTTGTTGGGACGAGGCCCGCTGTGGGCGTCGGCCGAGTTGATGAGGATCGCCTTGACCAGCTCGGCGCTGGGCACCGGCGTCCTGCCAACGATGAGTGACTGCCGGACCAGAGCTGCGCAACCGGCTACGAGAGGGGCGGCCATCGACGTCCCCCCGCTGAGCGTGTAGTGAATATCATCGCCCTCCAGCGGAGGAGCAAGGTCGATCGTTGACAGGGGGGCCCAGCTGGCGAAGGTTGTCACCTTCACACGGTCGAGGTGAAGGTCAATCTCGCCCTGGGCCGCAGCGTCCTGGACAAAGGCGAAGAGCAGTCGGAGGTTGTCCTTGCCCAGAAAACTGGGAGGGATTTGGCAGGTCAATACGGTCCAGTCGTCGAACGACCGCTCACCGACGACCCGATCCGGGCCCCTTAAAAGCCTGGGAGCCGAGTTGCCGGCTTGGATGGCCAGCAAGAGGGCCTCGGCCGGCTCAACCTTCCCCCGTACCCAGACCTCGACGTTCTGCGGAATGTCTTCCGGCAGGCTGAAGGCCGGGGAGTAGAGGAAATCACGGTAGGTCTCACCGTCGGTACGGGACAGATACCAACTCCGGTCGCCGTGCAACGCCTGGTCCGAGGAGAGAGTGAAGGCCTGGTCGGCGATCCAGCCGGTTGCGTCCTCGATATCGTCCTCGAAGGCGATCCGCTCTCCCTGGGTCCGGGCCGAGGCGATGAACGTCCCCGGGGCGACGACATCGGGGCGGACCCGCCCGTTGTCGGTTGGCCCGAGCGAGCTGAAAGTTGCCAGTTGCGAGCGGTCATCGGCCAGCGGGCCAGCCTTGGGCCGGAGATTCTCGCTCGCCCCGACGACCAAGGCGTTCTTGGCCGTGGCCGGCGAGCCGACGGAACCGTTGCCCTCTGACCCGTCATTCCCGGCCGCGAAGACGATCAACATATCCCGGGGCTGGCCGTCGTTCCAGCTCCAAGTGTCGACCTCCAGTCCCCGGAGATACTGCCCCTTGAGGAACGGGAAATCTCGGATGGGGATTCCCCAGCTATTGGAGTGGACGCGAGCCCCTTCGTCATAAGCCTGCTGGAAGAGCTTGCTCAGGGGGTCAGGGATACCCATCAAGCCCCCTTCCGCATCACCGACAGCCTGGTGGACGAGTTGTGCCTCGGGGGCAGGGCCGGCGAACTCGCCGGAGCCGAGGATCGAACCTGCGGTGTGGGTGCCATGGCCGTCGAAGTCGCTCCAGTCCGACGTGGCGGAGCGTCCCAGGGGGAAGGCCTTCTTAACCCGTCCCCGGAAGGCGGGGTGGAGGGTATGGTCGTTGACGCCGATGTCCAGGCCGGAGTCAGCGTGGCCGACGACCTGTCCGTGGCCCCGAATCGGTGGCGTGAAGTCGGGGGGATTTCTGTTCAGAATCAACCGGGCAACGTCGTTCCGGAGCGTTGGCTTGGCGTCGGGGACAATCTCGCGGATCTCGGGCATCTCGGCGATCTGAGTGAGCCGCGCCACCGGCATCTGCGCCCGGACCAGCGAGAGATCCTCACCCTGACCGGCGCCGAGCACTTTGCCCCCAAGTTCGTGCACCTGGGCAACGACCGGCTCCGTCGACTGGCCTCGGAATAGGTAGATTGCCACCTGAGTTTGCTCGGGGGTCTCGTCTCGAATGGGAACGATCGGGTCGAGGCCAGCCACCCCGATCGCGTTGCCGGCCGGTGCACCGGCCGGCCTCCGGAGCCGCTCCTCGAGGCCGGGGCGAATGTCTTCCTCATCTGGTTCGAGTTTCGGTCCTAAGGGGCCGGGCAGTTCCCCATCCTCCAAGGCATTGACGCTCTTTCGGAGGAAGTCAGATAGTTTATCCTTCGGCCGAATTGGCGCGACAAAGTCGACCAAATTCTGAGCGCGGGCGGCGGCGATCTGGCCAACGGTGGCGCGGGTCGTGTGGATAACGACACCTTCGGGTAACTCCTGAAGGACCCGGGCACCGGACTGCTTGATCAATTCCATCAGCCGCCCGCGAGCCTCCGGATCACCGGCGAAGTCGGCGACGACGTAGTTGCTCTCGTCCTCGGGGAAGCTGGCGACAGCAGCCTCAAGCGGGGCGGCTTGCCAGGCTCGAAAATCCGACTGGCGAAACTCAAGGGAGCCGAGCGTGATCTGACGACTCAACGGTGCCTTCTCAATGACAGGTGTTTTAGTTCCCTTGAGAAGACCTCTTTGCCCGAGCGAATCCTGCCTGGCAAAGGCTGCGGGGGAAAGCATCCCCGAGAAAACCATCAACAGTGCAAGACCTCTCGGAAGGTATCGTCGTAGCAATCGAATGCCCCGGGACACCCTCGCTTCCAGAGATTGCAGGAAGCATCCTCTACAGGCCCCCCTGTTCTTTGTCATCTGCAGATCTCCTTGAAAAAGTCAGACTCTATTTAAGAGTCTAAATTCTAGAAATCGCATGATTGGGCATGCTGATGCTAGCCAAATTCCTGACCATTGCAATAGGCACGCCTTTAGACTTGAAGTTTATGCAAATGCTCGCGCAATTAAAGCTGATGGACTCGAGGCTGCGGTCGTGTCTCACGCACAGTCGGCCAATTGGCCGGCGGATCTCTATCTGGTGTTGGTGAAACTACGGCCGACGAATTCCATCGTCATGCTACTCCCCGCGGTCATACCTGGGAGGTTTTTCATGCAAACTTTCACTCGAATGATCACTCCTCTAGATGCACTTCGAGGAGGAATAATGGGACGAAGAGGCCGTTCTCGAGTAGCCAGATCGGAACAGCCACGGTCCTCAGTTCGTGGCAATCAAGCTTAACCACGCAAGAAACGATATGATCGTGTATCCTAGTACCGCTTCAAAGCGAAATTACGGGCTCAGTCTTTCCGGGTTTTCTCTCCCCAATGTTGAGCCCCGTCGAATGTAACATTGAAGTGGCACTAGGAATTCCTCGCCCATACCGTGACAGAGATCCTCCCTCAGGTACATCCAGACGAGCATTCACGACGGGCCGCTTGTTCAGCGTAAAGTCGCAAATGGATCAATGGCAGGCGAGTTCCTTGATCGCTTTGCGTCAGATTGAGAATCGATAAGTTGTCAGTTCTC
>NZ_WEZF01000046.1 GCF_009177065.1 Tautonia marina | reverse complement strand
TAACCGACAATTTGCATCGATAAAAAATGACGACCCTGGGCAACCGACAATTTGCATCGATAATAATCCGGCCACTTGCTGGGGAACCAGATGACGGCTCCGTTTCCCGGATTTCGCCGGGATCATCCGAGCCCCCAAGCGACCCTGGATCGCGGCACGGAATTCTGGTTTACAATCAAAAATGCTCTTTAATAGTTTTCATCATATCTTGGGATTGAACCGATTCCGTTTTTCGCGTCTACTACTCCCGTCGGGACGAGGTCGTCCCGCCTCATCAGGAATGACGGTCACAACGCCGTAACCCTGGCAGGAGCATCATCGATGAACGACCAGAAACAACCCACTCACGCCCTGCCGGAACTCATCCGGGTCAAGTCGGGCTATTACCGCCTGGGCAAGGTCCATTTCGAGCATGTGGATGTGGAGAAGGAGGCGTGTGCCGCCTGCTCGGGTTCCGGGAAAGACCCGGCCAACCGGCGCCGCAAGTGCCGGATTTGCACCAGGAACCTCGTCGGAAAATCCGGCCCGGTTCGACCCTCGGTCAACGCCGAGTACAGGGAGGGCTACCGATTTTCGATCCTCGGCAACGGCAGGGACCTCGCCGATTGCCTCGCCCCATACCTCCAGTCTCCCGGCGACAACGACATCAACAATCTCAGCCTTTGCAGCGACCCGAGCGAACCCGCCTCGTTCGTCTATTACCTGGAAGAAGGAGGAGACGATGGGGCCGGGCAACCAGACGCTTCTCATTGAAGCGGGTCTGGAACGGCACCTGGCCGAAGGCGATGCCGACGGCTCCTTGAACCGCGCGTTGCGAACCCCCCGTCGTCGGCTTACCCTGGTGCGACACCAAGTTCGCAACGACCAGGGAGGCCGCCGTCCATGACGCTCCAATACCACATGATCCTGTTCGTCCTGGCTCTTCCCGGACTCCTGGCAGAGCCTTGCCGGGGCGACGATGAGCCGGTTTTCAGCCGTATCGAGGACGTGGTCTACGGGCGGAAGGACGGCACCGCCCTGACCATGGACGTGTTCCGGCCCGAGGGGGAGGCTAACGGGGCGGGCGTCGTCCTGGTCGTCAGCGGCGGCTTCTTCTCCTCGCACGAGGCGATCAACCCCGGCTTCGTGCGTCCCTTCTCCGGCCGGGGCTACACCGTCTTCGCCGTCGTCCACGGCAGCCAGCCCCGCTATACCGTCCCCGAGATCGTCGAGGACATGAACCGGGCCGTCCGGTTCATCCGCCACCATGCCGACGATTACGGGATCGACCCGGATCGCATCGGGGTCACGGGGGCCTCGGCGGGGGGGCACCTCTCCTTGATGCTGGGAACCGCCGGGGACGAGGGCGACCCCGAGGCCCGCGACCCGGTGGACCGGGAATCAAGCCGGGTGCAGGCGGTGGCCTGCTTCTTCCCGCCGACCGACTTCCTCAACTTCGGGGGGCCGGGCCAGGAGAAGCTCCACGCCATCGACCACGCCAGGCCGTTCCGCCCCGCCTTCGACTACTACGAGCGAGACGAGGAGACCAACTTGCTCGGGCCGATCACCGACGAGGCCCGGCTGCGGGAGATCACCGCCGCCATCTCGCCGATCACCCACGTCGGCCCGGACAACCCGCCGACCTTGATTATCCACGGAGACCGGGACGAACTGGTCCCCTTGCAGCAGTCCGAGGTCATGGTCGAGGCGCTGGAGGAGGCCGGTGTCGAGGCCAAGCTGGTCGTCAAGGAGGGCGTCGGGCACGGCTGGCTGACCATCGCCGAGGACCTGGAGACCTTCGCCGACTGGTTCGACGAGCACCTCGGGGCGCATGAGGAAGGTTCCGGGCAGGCAAACTGATCGAGGTAAAGGCCGGTCGAGTCGTTTGCCGGTTCGAATCCGGTGCCTGATCGACATCCAGAAGATGACCGGCCCGATCCGGTGATCGGGCTTGAGCCTCGGCCGGTCAGGAAGCCGGATTGCCGATGGTCGTAGGATTCGCGATCATCGATCCCCTCGCCCGGACGCCCGCCACTCACGAGTGAAGCACCATGCCCGCCGACAACGCCCACCAGGACGATTCCCCCAGCCCTTCGCACGGCAGCATCGCCGACGCCGACCACGACCGGGAAATCCCCGAGATCGATCTGCTCAGCCCCCTGAGCATCCGGGGGGTGACCCTGCGCAATCGGATCGTGATGTCGCCCATGTGCCAGTATTCGTCCGAGGACGGCCTGGCCAATGACTGGCACCTCGTCCACCTGGGCAGCCGGGCCGCCGGGGGCACGGCGCTGGTCATGGTCGAGGCCACCGCCGTGACCCCCGAGGGCCGCATCTCGCCCGCCGACATGGGAATCTGGGGCGAGCAGCACGTCGAGCCCCTCGCCCGGATCGCCCGATTCGTCAAGGGCCAGGGGGCCGTCGCCGCGATTCAGCTTGCCCACGCCGGTCGCAAGGCCAGTTGCGAGCCTCCCTGGAAGGGAGGCGCCAGCATCACGTCTCCCGAGGCAGGCGGCTGGACGGTCGTCGGGCCGAGCCCGATCCCGTTCCACGACGGCGACCCTGTCCCCCAAGCCCTGGACCAACTGGGCATCGAGGGGATCATCGACGCCTTCGAGGCCGCCTGCCGGAGGGCGCTGGAGGCCGGTTTCGAGGTCATCGAAATCCACGCGGCCCACGGCTACCTCCTGCACGAGTTCCTCTCGCCGCTGAGCAACCTCCGAACCGATTCCTACGGCGGTAGCCTGGAAAACCGGATGCGACTGGTCCTGCGGGTCGCCGAGCGGCTGCGGGGGATCATGCCGGACGCGTTGCCGCTGTTCGTCCGCATCTCGGCGACCGACTGGGTTGAGGGGGGCTGGGACATCGAGCAGTCGATTGCCCTGTCGAGGCTCCTGAAGGGCCTGGGTGTGGACCTGATCGACGTGTCCTCCGGCGCCTTGGTGCCCAAGGCGACGATCCCGGTGTCGAAGGGCTATCAAGTGCCCTTCGCCCGTCGGATCAAGGACGAGGCGGGGATCATGACCGGGGCAGTGGGCCTGATCACCGAGCCGGGGCACGCGAATGAGATCATCACGGCCGGGGATGCCGACCTGGCGTTCATTGGCCGGGAGTTGCTCCGGGAGCCGTACTGGGCGATCAAGGCCCAGCACGACCTGGACGGGGAGCCGTCCTGGCCGATCCCGTATGGCTATGCCGTTCAACGTCGGGCGAAGTAGCTCGCCTGGCGTCGTCCCAGCAAAGCCGGCGGGTTGGTTCGCGATCCTCTCCGCCGGGTTCCCGCAAGACAAGTCGTCGATCAACGAAGGCTCGGATCAACGTCCTTGCAAATCGTCCCCTTCCCAGGCTTCGCGGGCGGCCTCCTGGAGCGGATGGCTCCCGTCGGGCAGGCGATCGGCGGCGACCTGCCAGAAGAAGACGCCCCGGAATCCTTGTTTCATGGCCCACTCCGTCTTGATCGCCACCGATTCGGCGTCGTCGTAGCCGAAGACGATCGAGCGGTCGGGGGCAAGGAGCCAGGGGGCCTTGATCTCGTCGTCCCAGAGGCGCGTCCAGCCTTCCTCGTTCAGCAACCGGTGCAGATTGGTGTAGTTTCCCTGCGGGATGCGGAGTTCGGGGGCGTCCTCGGTGGAGGCATACGGCTCCGAGACGGCGAAGCCCCTCCCATAGAGCGGGATGCCCACGGCCAAGCGATCCGCGGGTATCCCCCGTTCCTCGATGAGATACCGCATCGTCGCCTCGGTCGAGGGTCGATTCCGACCGGGAACCTTCGAGGAGGAGAACAAGGGGGCATTGTGCCCGGCGTAGTTCGTCCAGGGTCCGGCGTAGTCGTAGGTCATGACGTTGACCCAGTCCATCGTCTCCAGCAGGAACTCGGTGCGGAGCCAGCGGAGCGTGCCGGGGTTCGACGAGGCGGCCATCGTCAGCAGCATCGGGCGTTCCTTCCGCTCGCCGATCGCGTCGAGCCCGGCGCGGAGCCGTCGCACGAGCCGCTCGAAGCCCTCGACCTCCTGCTCGGTGTCGGGATACTCCCAGTCGAGGTCGATCCCGTCGTAGTCGCTCTCGTCCACGAGCGCCAGGACGGACACAATGTAGCGATCTTCGGCCTCCGGGTCGGTCATGATGGCGGCGAACTGCTCGTCCCAGCCCCAGCCTCCGAGGGAGATGAACATCTTAACGCCCGCCTCGTGAGCCTGTCGGGCGAGGTCTGCGTCGGGGACTCCCCGGCTCGGCCGGATGCGACCGTCGGCGTCGGCGGTGACGAAGGCGTGGCAGAGGTGCGTGTAGAGGGAGAAGTCGATGCCCTGGGGCCGACCGTACAGGTAGCCGACGAACACCTTGCCCTCCTCGCCGTCGGCGGGTCGGGCGATTGAGGTGCTGGACGCTGCGACTCCGGCCAGCAGCACGACGGCGATGGTCAGCGGAAGGAGATTCCGGTCGGTGCGAAGCATGGTCGAGACTCAGGTATCAGGCTCATTGTGTGGTCGGGTGCGATCCACCGTGACGCTCCCCCGGATGCCGCCAGCCTATCGGCCCGCCCGGTGCCCGCCAACGATGCCGAACATCCTGGCGATGTCCGGGGTGATGCCCGCTTGACCGGAAGGCATTCCAGTCCGACAATTGTCGCAGGGCTCCCCATCTTCGGCCCCTCGGCTGCGACTCCGGCGCGTCCCTTCTCCGAACCGGGGGAATCATGACCCACACGACATCGCTCAGAGAAGACCGTTCTCGATCCCAATTCCGGGTCTGGCACCTCTGGCTGCTGGCCCTGTTCGTGGCAGTCGCCATCGTCAACATCCAGGACCAGGGGCGAACCGAGCCTGCCCTGGTCGTCTTGGCGGCAGCAGGATTCGTCCTCTACGGATTGATCGGCTGGGGGGCATGGAACGTCGCCCGAAAGCGTCGAGACCGGCTGGGGAGGACGCCGGTGATGATCCTCTACCTCGGCGCCATGGCAGTGTTCTTCCTGGTGGCGACGATCACCTACCTCCTGATCGAGCACGCCTACCTCGTCGGTGTCTGACTGACAGAACCGAGACAGGATCGGACCTGAGGAGACGACCTGAGCCCTGAACCTGTTGCATTCTCGGGAAATGATCAATTCCGGCCTCGTTGTCCAACGCCTCCCCGAGGCGGGGCTGGTGGATCACCTCAGCGAGCCCGTCGGTCTCCGGGATTTCCGTTCCGAAACACCCCGGCAGATTTCGGCAGGGTTGACCACCCTGAGGGCGAGAGGATGTCCGGGCTGGAGGAAGCCCGCGTCATCTCCTCGGCGAGGCCACCGGAGTCCGGCAGCCCCGCCAAAATCCACCAATCACCCGGCCACGACGACGCTGCCGTGGACGACGGAACCCTCGACCAGCAGGGCCGAGGCGTGGGCCTCCCCGGCATCCGACCGGAATTCTTCCCCCTCGCCGACCGCTGGGGCAGGCTCCCAGGCCATCCCCCGCAGCCGACTCACCAGGGCCTCCACGTCCCCCGCATCGGCATGCTCCTCGGCCTTGCCCACCTCCAACGCTTCCATGACCGCCCCGGTCAGCAGCCGGTCCCAGACCTTGCGACAGGTCTCTGGCTTGTCGAACAGGTCGAGGGCCACTACCCGCTTGCCCACCGCCACGGCCAGCCCGCTGGCCCCCTCGACGTAGCCCACCCGCGAGCGGAATTCCTCCAGCTTGCCCCTGTAACGCTCGTAGGTGTCGGCCATGGCAGCCGTCTCAGAGCTTGAGCCCAGCGCATCCATCTGGCGGCTGACCTCGCTCCAAACGGACATCTGGTCGGAGGTGTGCCCCCGGTCTTCCTTGAGTGACCGGGTGACCGATGCCTTGAGATAGTGCCTCAGCTTGGACGAGGAGTGGCTGCCGCCGTGGCCGAACTGGCGGCCCCGGTAGCGCCAGCGACCCTGCTCGACGCAACTGACCGGGATGGTCGTCTTGCTGTGGGCGGCGACCAGGACCGAGGTGTTCAGGATGCGGTTCTGCTTGGCCCCGTGCAGTTCCTCGCCTTCGAGGAACAGGACCCGGCTGTCCCCCGTGTTCTCGACAAGCAGGTTGGGCACCGAGCCGGCCTCGCTGACCTCCTCGACGGCGACGCTGCCGGAGGCGATCGCCTCGTCGGAGAGGAGGTAATCCACGACGCCTCCGGTATCCGTAAACAGGGGGAAGACGGCCAGGGCCTCGTGACGGATCGGGTCGCCGATGCGGAGTTCGGGGAGCGTGGGCATGACAACCTCCTGGTGCGAATCGGGGTGACCATCATCCTCGGACACGGCAGGCCGGGGCGAAGTTCCACGACGCCGCCCGGAATGGGCACGTCGAGATCGGAACGGCCTCGATGGGATTCGCTCCGGCCCCTTGCGGATTACGTCCCGATCCGGCCTGCGTGTCGTGAAAATCGGCGTGCTGATCCGCCCTGATGCCCTGCGTTCAGAGGGCCGGTTCGCCTGCTCACACCCGCCGTCGGTTGTCCTCGGGGAAGGGATATTCCATGTAACGGGCGGTCGTCCTCGCCACCGTCTCGCCGTGATGCCGGGCGACGACCCGCAGCGCCAGGTCGATCCCCGCCGCGATGCCCGCCGAGGTGATCACGTCGCCGTCCTCGACCACATGCTCGTCGTCCAGCACGGTGACACCGGGGAACGACTCGCGCATCCAGTCCAGGACCTTCCAGTGGGTCGTCGCCCGCCTGCCGTCCAGCAGCCCGGCCTTGCCCAGCAACATCGAGCCGGTGCAGACGGAGGCCAGGAGTTCGACCTGCCCGGCACGCTCGGCGATCCAGCCGACCAGCGCCTCGTTGCCGATCTGACCGTGGACGCCCCAGCCGCCGGGCACCACGAGCAAATCCAGCGGCGGGCAATCGTCCAGGCCGTGGTCGGGCACGACCTTCAATCCGCCCGAGGCCACGACCATGCCGGGGGCTTCGGAAATCAGGACGACCTCGTAGGGGGACGGCTCCTCCCGCCTGCGATCTTCGTCGAGCCGGGTGACGGAGAAAACCTCGAAGGGTCCGGCGAAGTCGAGCACCTCGACCTCGGGGAAGACCAGGATGCCGACGCGGCGGCGGGTCATCGGGGCTGCTCCGTGTGGGGGATCGAATCCGGGCCTTCCGTTCACCTCGTCTCGTTGTACTCCTGTGGCGTCACCGGCCTCCCGTCGTCGTCGCTGGCGTCCTGCATGTGCCGCAGATGCCGGGCGATGGCCCTCCGGAGCAGGAGGGAGATCAGCCCGAGCAAGGGCCGGGTGGCCATCGACCGGGGATGCAAGGTGAACGATCGGACGACCCGAGTGACCTCTCCGACCCGATCGAACTGCCAGGTCTCGACGATTTCAGTGGCCAGGCGGGACAGTGGCGGCGGGAAGCCCCCCATGCGGAGCCGGATGCGCCGGGGCGGGTCCCACTCGACGACCTCCTCCGTGTGGCTCGACCCGTCCGTGTTCGACACCCGGATTACGGTGCCGACCACCTCGGGCGTCGTGGCCTCGAAGGTCGCCGCCCTGATCCCCGGCAGCGGCCCGTAGCCCTTGAAGTCGGGCCAGCGGTCGAGGTCGAGGATGCGCCGGGCGATCTCATCGGGGGGGATTGCGAGCCTCGCCTCGCACGAGAAGGTGATCGGCTTCACCACGGGGGGACTCCAGTCCTGAGTGAAAAGGAACGGCCCGATTGAATCGTCGGAATCCCGACCACCGGCGATCTCGCCCGAGCCCCGCTCCCCCGGCAGGGGCAGGCCGATGGCGAAACGGGCCGGAAGAACCTGCGAACGAAGAAATTTTGAGTAAATATCCCTGACACGAAGATTGTCAATACGGCAAATTTTCAACTGTAACTTCGTGCTCTTGCTTATGAGGGTCATTCTCCACCCTTACCATAACTTCCGTAGAGGGCATGCCTCTATTCTCCCATTTCACAGATATCTAGGTTCTACTGACAATCAGGCCAGGAGGACCATG
>NZ_WEZF01000045.1 GCF_009177065.1 Tautonia marina | reverse complement strand
AAACCAACTGCATTGGCAACTGGATGCGAGCTCAGGGTCTACGCACGTTAGAAACGCTGAGTTTTTCGCTGGTTTGGTCGTCCCAATCCAAATCGCACAACAACACAACTTTCATGTTGAAACCTCTATAATAGAGAAAACGCTGTATTTTCATGGATATGCTCAAAGTTACACTACAATAATCAGTTGCCCAAGTTTCCCAAATTTCCTGTTATGATGCGTAGGCCCTGGATGTGAGCTTCGGTGAGGATGCCTCACGGGTTCGGACGGGCCACGCGGCAGCGAACCTGAGCGTGATGCGACGGTTTGCCCTGGGTTTACTGAAGCGTGAGACCGAGTGCCGGCGCGGGATCGAGACCAAGCGGCTGAAGTGTGCCTTGAGTGAGGAGTACCGGGAGAAGGTCCTGTTCAACTCATGAAATAAGATGCGGTTTCCCTGAAGGGAAGCCCACACCGCCCGGGCTTGCCGAGGGCCATTGACGATCCCTCGCACGTGGTGACGTCGCGATGAGCCAGCGTAGCGACGGGGCCGCCCGCATCCCGATCGGTATTGGACTTCAAGCAGTCTCGCCTTGGCCCTACCACGCGGGCCTCGCGGGGCTTTCGGCTTGCTGGCTATGCCTACCCCCGCTTTCCATCCGTCGCTGAAACGTCCGGCCATTGCAGCGAAGACTTGGTCGACTGCGGCAATGAGGTGGATGGGCCCTGAATCGGGGCCAGAGTGGAGCCGCGGACCACGTCTTTGTGTTCGGAAGGCGAACCACCCCGCGAGCCTGCTTGGGGCATCTGTATAGGCCATGAACCGTTCCAACGGGGTTGTTCTCATGTTCTTCTCCTTAATCCACTCGTCGCCGTGCCGACGGGACTCGGCCGAGTTCGACGAGCGGTCCCGATACGATCGGGGGAGCCACTCCAAGCGTGACAGGGCGATCAAGGTCGCGACCTAATTTCAAACACGGCATCCTTTCCCAAACTCCGGGCGAGATCACGGAATGTGTTGAACCTCCGGGTATTGAACCTCGGGGTTGATGCGGTGACAATTCTTGTCTGGGATGCCTGATTCTCAGAGTGTCAGATTCACGCTCTCGTCATTCGAGAGGAGTTGTCATGGCAAGCTCCAAGAAGGATCGGAAGCGGATGGGGTCCGCGTCCCGGGACGCCGGGAATGCCTCGACCGGGATCCGTCCGATTGCGACCGAGCCGAGTCGGGTCGGCAAGCGGGGGTCACTGGTCATCCCGGCGGCGCTCCGGCGACGCTACGGGATCGAGGAGGGCAGCATCGTGGTCGCAGAGGCGCACGAGGCGGGGATCCTGATCCGCCCGGCGATGGTCCTCCCGATCGATCCCTTACCGCCCGAACGCTAGGCCTGGAATCCCCCCAACGAGTTCGGTGAGGTGGGCTCGCCGTGTCGCTGGTCTCGGAGGACGGTCCGGGACGATGAGGCCCCATCGCGACCAAGATGAGGAGATCGGCCTAATGGGAGATGAGCCTGAGGCGTTTCGGACGGCTACAGCCCACTCTGTTTTCAACCGCGTCGAGGCCCTCTGCCAAGCCTTCACCGAGGAGTGGGAGGCCGGCAAGCCCCCCTCCATCGAGCCCTATCTGGTCCAGGTCGACGAAGAGACCGGGACGACCCTCCTGACCAACCTCCTTGACCTCGAGCTGCGCCGGCGACGGGGACTTGGTGAACGTCCCACCATCGACGAGTACATCGAGCGGTTCCCCCGACACGCGTCCCTGATCCGCCGTGTCTTCCTCGAATCGACGAGCTCGGCCTCCTCGCCCGGCGATCGTACTGAAACCGCCGGCAATTCGACTTCCGGCCTGGCCACACCGGTCGTCTCGAGGCTGGGCGAGTACCGCCTGATCCGCGAGCTGGGCCGGGGCGGCATGGGCGTGGTCTTCGAGGCGGTCCACGTCCGCAGCGGCGACCGGGTCGCATTGAAGACCCTGCCCCTGGCCGAGGGCTCGGCCTTGCACCGCTTCAAGCGGGAGTTCCGCTCGGCGGCCGAGCTGAACCACCCGCACCTGGTCGGCCTGCACGAACTGGCCGCCGACGGCGTCCAGTGGTTCTTCACCATGGACCTGGTCGACGGCACGGACTTCCTCCGCCACGTCCGCCCCCGCGGACGGCTGGACGAAGGTCGATTGCGGGCGGCGCTGACGCAACTGGCCTCGGCCGTGATGGCCCTGCACGGCGTCGGGCTGGTGCACCGCGACCTGAAGCCGTCCAACGTGCTCGTCTCACCCGGGCGTGGGGTGGTCGTGCTCGACTTCGGCCTGGTCCAGGACCTTGGCGGGGCGAGCGCCTCGGGCAGCGACCGCATGGCCGGCACGCCAGCGTACATGGCGCCGGAGCAGGCCGCCGGGAAGGAGTCGGCCGCGCCGTCGGCCGACTGGTACGCCGTTGGCGTGATGCTCTACGAGGCATTGAGCGGGCGGCGACCGTTCGACGGGACGCTGCTTCAGGTGCTCCAGGGCAAGCAGTCGAAGGACGCTCCCCCGCTGCCGGTCGACGGGTCGGTGCCGGAGGACCTTCCCGTGCTGGCGATGCGGCTTCTGGCCCGCGATCCGGCTGGCCGTCCCGACGCGCTGGAGGTCGCCCGCGTCGTCTCGGCTGGGGCCATGATCCCCGGTTCGGACGCCAGGGGCGAGCCCGGTGTGCGCCTCGTCGGGCGCGGCCCGCAGCTAGCACAACTGGAGGAGGCGCGCCGAGACATCGATCGCTCGGGTTCCCCGCTGACGGTCTTCATCCGAGGGCGATCGGGGGAGGGGAAGACCACGCTCGCCGAGCAGTTCCTGGCCCCGTTGCGGGAGGACCGGCAGTTGACCATCCTCTCGGGCCGCTGCTACGACCGCGAATCGGTCCCCTTCAAGGCCCTGGACAACCTGATCGACGCCCTGGCCAGCCACCTCAGGGGGCTGCCCCCGGAGGACGCGGCCCTGCTGATGCCGGCGGACGTCGGCCTGCTCGCCGACGTCTTCCCGGTGCTCGGCCGAGTGGACGTGGTCGGCAAGGCCCGCCGCAACCGGCTGGCGGACCTGGACCCCCAACAGATGAGGCGTCGGGCCTTCGCCGCGCTGCGCGAGCTGATGCTGAGGCTCAGCGACCGGGCCCCGGTGGTGATGTTCGTCGACGACCTGCAGTGGGGCGACGACGACAGCGCCGAGGCCCTCTTCGAGATCCTGCGCCCCCCCGAGGCGCCGGCCGTCCTCTTCCTCGGCACCTACCGCTCCGACGAGGCCGAGGGCAGCGCCTTCCTCAACGCCTGGGCCCAACTGCAGCGGAAGCACGACATCGAGGTCGCCCGTCGCGACGTCACCGTCGGTCCGCTGGACGAGCAGCAGCGCGTCGAGCTGCTCACCGACCTGATCGGCCGGGACGACGAGGTCGTCCGCCGCCGCGCCGCCGAGATCGCCCGCGAGACCGGCGGCAACCCGTTCCTGCTGGTCGAGCTGGCCGGCTGCTTCGACCCCGACTCCGACTCCTTCCGGCTCATGCCCGTCGGCGAGGTCATCGCCCAGAAGCTGGGCCGATTGCCGACCGAGGCCCGGGGGTTGCTGGAGGTGATCGCCGTCTCGGGCCAGGCGTTGCCCGTCGACGAGGCGTTGCAAGCCTCCGGAGGGCACTCAGCCCTGTCGCTCAACCCGATGCGCAACGAGCGGCTGGTCCGTCTGCTCGGCGCCGGCGAGGCGTCGAAGCTCGACACCTACCACGACAAGATCCGCGAATCGGTCCTCGACGAGCTGGGCGCGGACGACCGGCGGGCGATCCACGGCCGGCTGGCCGACCTGATCGCGGCGAAGGTGGGGGCCGACCTCGGCCGGCTCGAGACGCTCGCCTCCGGCCCGGATCCCGTAGCCACCGAGGCGGCCACCGCGATCGACCGGATCTACGACCTCGCCTTCCACTTCGACGCGGCCGGCCGTGGGCGGGAGGCTCTCGCCTGCGCGCTGATCGGGGCCGAGCAGGCACGGCGGCGGTTCGCTCCTGAGGTGGCAGCTGCGCAGTACGAGATCGCCCGGCGGAACGCAGGCGAGGCGCCCGATGTCGTCCGCTTCCGGATCGCCGAGGGGTACGGCGAGGCCTTGATGCTGCTGGGCCGCTACGACGAGGCGAACGACACGCTGGATGGGGTGATCGACCTGGTCGATGACCCCGAGCGGAAGGCCCGGGTCGAGTCGCTCCAGGCAGCGATCGCGTTCAAGGAGGGGTTGATCGACCGCAGCATCGCCCTCGGAGAGAGCGGGCTCCGACGCCTCGGGATCCGGGTCCCCCGCACCAGGCCCGGCTGGGTCTTCGCCGCCCTGCACCAGGTCCTCATCCAGACCTGGCACACGCTCTGGCCGTCGCGATTGCATCGGCGCTCGACCACCTCGCGTCGCGACCTCACGATCCGGCTAGGGTACCTGATCAGCGAGCCCTACTTCTTCCAGAACTCGATCAAGGCGCTGTGGGTCCATCTGCTCGGGATGAATCAGGCCGAGCAGGTGGCCCCGTCGTCTCACCTGGCCCTGACGTACGGGATGCATTCCTGCTGGTCAGCGGTGATGGGCTGGAACGTGCGGGGGGCGCGCTACGGCGATCGGGCCATGGCTCTGGCCCGCGAGCTCAACGACCTCTACGCCCAAGGATACAGCTGCGGCTACCAGGGGGCCGGCTTCTACGCCGCGGCTCGCTACGAGGAGGGCCTGGAACAGCTGAACGAGGCGATCGAGCTGCTCAATCGGTCTGGCGACCTCTGGGAGTACCACCTGGCGCGCTTCCACAAGGCCTGCTGTCATTACGGGCTGGGGCAACTCACCGAGGCGGTCGCCGCGGCCCGCGAGACCTTCGCCTCCAGCGCCCGGTTCGGCGACACGAGGACCTACTGCTCCAGCTGGCTCTGGGCGCGGGCCACGGGCGGAGACTTGCCGTTCGAGGAGATCCGGGGCTGCTACCCGATCCGGCCGGACGACATCCTCTCCACGGTCCATGGACTACTCACCGAGGCCGAGTGGCTCGTGTCGCAGGGCCGCACGGGAGATGCGCTCCAGGTCTTCGAGCGGGCGGCTGAGATGGTCCGAACGACGTTCTGCGTCAATGGACACTCCATCCTGGTCATCCCGATGCTGGCCCGGGGGCTCCGGCTGCACGCCGAGGCGATCGCGGGCGAGGACGCGCGTCAGGCTGCCCAGCTCCGACGGCGCAGCGCCCGACTGGCCCGATGGGCCACCCGGTTTTGCTGGCTCTTTCCCGCGACCTATTCCTTGGCGCTCCGGGAGCGTTCCCTGAGCCTGGCCGCCCTGGGGCAGACCCGGAAGGCGCTTCACTTCGCGGAGCGGAGCTGTGCCTTCGCGGAATCCAAGAATGCGAGGTACGAATTCGCGCAGTCCGCCCTCGTCCGGGCGCAGATCGCACGGCATCTGGGGCGGCCTGGGGCTGAGGAGCAGGTCCACGAGGCCCAGGCTGCCCTGGAGGAGATCGAGCGGCCCGTGCGATCGACGGTCAGCCCGGTCGCGTCAGCCGAGTGAGGCTGGCTCGACCCCCGCGAGGGGCCCGGGCTCCGCCACGCGTCGCTCGGCGAGGGTCATCGCGTAGAGGCCGACCCCCCGGGCGGCGGAGACGAGCGTCAGGGCGTAGAAGAGCCCGAAGGCGACGTGGGCCATCATGAACACGCCGTAGACCGCCGCCACCGAGGCCCCGAAGACGATCTGGTCCCCAGGCCGAGAGGGCGTCGTGGCCGGGTCGGAGATCATGTAGAAGGTGAACAGCAGGGCGGCCACGCCCGTCGCCGGGGCCAGACCAGCCAGTAGCGAGGCGTCGAAGAAGGCGCTTCGGATGGCCGCCTGGAGCACGAAGCCGACCAGCCAGGCGACGATCAGCGGATAGCGTTTCGTGTATTTCAGGTTCAGCAGGCTGCCCAGCGAGAAGATGATCACCGGCAGCGACCAGTCGGCCCAGCCGTCCAGCGCCCCGGTGAACTGCCAGGGCATCGCCAGGCCGACCCAGGGGAAGGTCAGCAACGTCACCGTGATCGCGAAGTTCGACGGGTTGAGGAAGTGCCTCATCCTCGACCCGACCGGCACCCGCAGCACGTACTTCGAGGCGATCGCCACCGAGACGGCGAAGGCGACGACCCAGAGTCGGTCGTTGTAGTAGAGCAGCATCGACAGCGCCATGGCCGCGATGTGGGCCGCCAGCAGCGAATCGATCAGCGGGACCACACCCCCCGCGTAGCGGGGACGACGGCCCTCGGCCCAGGCGTCGAGCGTCTCGAGCAGCAGTTGCATCGCATACGCGGTGGCCAGGGCGACCAGCGGCTGCGCCCAAGACTGCTCGAAGCCAAGCCAGAGATGGCCCAGGACGTTCAGCACGGTGATCGCGACCGCGAACCGCCGCAGAGCCCCCAGATGGCCCTTCGAGTAGCGCGGGGCGCCCTCGATCGTCGTCGGCTCGTCCCGCCTGGCCGACTCGCTCGTCATCGCCGACTCACTAATCATCGTTGGTCTCCCCGCCGAGCAGCACGGTATGCCAGCCCGGTTGAACTCGGATCGTCTCCTCATGGACGCGTCCGTCGACCCCCCGCCAACGGAGGTCGACGTCGAGGCGGGTCGCGTCGTCGACCCGCCCCAGACCGAAGTGCAGCTCCGGGGCGCGTTGCCCCGAGTGACCATCCCCGCCGTCGACCCGGTTGAACAGGCTCCGGCCGTCGGGGAGGTGGACGGTGGCTTCGGCCCCGATGGCGGGCATACCCGGGCGATCGGTCGGCGATCGACCGGCTTCGATCGCCGTCGGGCCCCGCTCGCCCGGCCCGACGGCCAGCAGGAGCCTCAGGCCCAGGAACGCTCCCGGGGCGGGGGCCACGTTGCGGAAGAAGGCCGATGGCTCCCAGTTGTTCGCCACGGCGAAATCGAGCCGGCCGTCGCCGTCGACGTCGGCCGTCGCGAAATCACGGCTGACCGTCGGCTCATCCAGCCCGACCGCCCGAGCCAGGTCGTGATATCCGTCGCCGATCCGGACGTAGAACCGGTTGAGCTCGTCACCAGCGATGTCGTCGCCCGGCTCGACGGCGGCCCAGGCCCCCGGATACCGGATCACCTGGTCGTTGCTCAGCGCAATCTCCTGCAGCTCGGGCCAGCGGCTGACTGTCCCTCGGGTGAAGCCGTTGGCCTGGAGCAGCTCCGGCTCGGCGTCATTGTCAAAGTCCCCGAACTTGACCCCCCAGGCCCAACCGCTCCGGGAGAGCCCAAGCCGTTCGCTCTCGTCGCGATACGGGGCCACCCCCTCGGCCATGCGCCCAACCTCGCCGGTGCTCAGGAACGCGAAGTTGCTCTCCTGGAGCCCAAATTCGCTGCAGATGTTGCTCACCACGAGGTCGAGGCGGCCGTCCCGGTTCAGGTCGGCCAGGTCGACCCCCATGCCGTTGAACGTGTCGCCGCCGAGCACCTTCGAGCGAGGGGTCGTGAACGACCGCTCGCCGTGGAGCAGCGCGAAGTCGAGCCGTCCGGGTCTCGACCGATTGTGAAGGAGCCGATCGGGGCCGAAGTCCTGGACGAAGTAGATCTCCGGCAGCAGGTCGCCGTCGAGGTCGGCCGTCGCGATGCCGAAGGTCCAGCCGTGGGCGACCTCGGGCGCGAGCACCCCCTCCGCCTCGGCGAAGCGGACCCGGGGCCCGTCACCGCCAGAGGGCCGTTCCCAGAGCAGCAGGCGGTTCCGGCCGCCGTTGGAGGCGTGCGACAGCGAATGAAACAGCTCGACGGGCGTGTCGGAGTCGGGATCCAGCACCGGCACACCATCGGGGAAATACTGTCCAATGATCAGGTCGGGATGGCCGTCTCCGTCCAGGTCGGCCCGGGAGACGCTGCTCGTGTTCCAGACCTCGTGCGGCTCGACCAGCTCGACGGCCTCGAACCCGTCCCGGGCCAGGGGGGCGGGCTCCTCGCCGGCCTGGCGTGCGGCGCGGAGAAAGAGCACGGGCGAACGGCCCCAATAGTAGACGAGAACGTCGGCCCGCCCATCCTCGTCGAAGTCGCCCACCAGGCTGCCCATCGGATCGGTCGACTCGGGCCAGTATGGGAGCGGGGCGACATCCAATGTGAAGGGTGCGAACCGCTGGCCGCTCCCCGGAACGGGAGAGACAATGACGCGGTCAAGCCTCGGGTCCACGTGCACCAGATCGTTCGGGAGACCGTCTCCGTCGAGGTCGGCCAAAGAGACCGCGGCGCCCACGAACGAGATCATCGAGGGGAGGTGACGAACGCTGGGGTTGACCTCCCGGACCGACCGGAGCGGGAGCCCGGAGAGCTCGGGGAGCAGTGAGCGTTCGAACCGGAAGTCGGCGGCTCTGCGCTCCACCTCGATCCCGGGCGGCTCCGGCTGGCGGCTCAGGCCGTAGAAGGCGAGGACCGCTCCAAGCCCGACGAGAGACGGAACGATGTGACGGGGGCTTCTTCGCATCGGTCGACACGGTGGCTGGAAGGAATTCGCCCCGCCTATCGGAGCGTTGATGGGCTAGACAACGACGTACGGAGGGCACCGGAAAAGCCGCGAAACCGGCTACAACTCCTTCAGCTTCATGCAGCTGGATCGAGCGAGCAACCGAGCCACATTGCTCCCGTGTGGGCGATTCCGGGGGGGAGGAACAGCCGGTCTGCCTGACGGACAAGCCCTACCTAACTTCTATTCCGACAAACGCCGGCCGAAGGTTACAGGTGAAATGCCAAATTCGCGCAGGCCATGGGCCTCACCGTCGGGCCGGAACGCAACCCTCTGAACGAGCTGCCAGAACCGGGCACCTGGAGTGAGTCCCGGCCCTTCTGCTGGAGTTCGAGAAAGGATGTGTTCGCGTTGCGGGCGACCGGATCGGGTCATTGGCCTTCGATTTCGGCCAGGCCTCGCTCCGCCTCGGCGGTCAGGCCCGCGTCATCAAGCCCTTGCGCGGCTCGTTTCAGGTTCGTGTAGTGGTTCCGGAGGAACTGGCGGTAGGTCCGATTCCGAGGGTCGGCGGCGAGGGCTTTCTCTTGCCAGGCAATCGCCTCTCGGACGCGATCGCGGCCCTCGGCGAATCGGCCTGCGATCAGATCGATGATCGCGATGTTATTCAAGAGGCCGCCGAGACTGCTGGAGTTATCGGACCAGTCGGGGTGGGTATTGGCGAGCCCCCGACGGATCGCCAGCGCGGCCTCATAGGCATCGCGGGCAGCGTCGTCATCGCCGCCGGAGATCAACACGTCGCCAAGATTCGCGTGGGTCCTGGCCAGGGTGCTCTGATACTCGACGACGGTCGGATTGTCGGCGGCGAGCCGTCGACGACCCTCCAGGGCGACCATGTAGGCGTCGCGAGAGGCGGAAAGCGGTGCCGTTGCCTCCTCCTCCTTGATCCAATGGCTCTGGATCCGGTCGATCTTGCGTTCGATCGAACGTTCGGATACCCGCAACGCCCCGGCAATCTCGTGGTTGGTGAACCCTTCCAGCTTCATGCGGGCGACCCGGACCAGGTGCGCATCCTTGGCCGATTCGAGGCTGCGCAACCGCTTCTCGAGCTCGTCGGCCAGGGCGACGGCCTCCTCCGGCGTTGGCTCGTCCTCTTCGGCGATCTCAAGGACGCTGGCCCGGAGAGGGGGACCTTCGCCTCCCATCGAAGTCCTCGCCTCCGACTGGGTCCGTCGGGCGTCGCGTTTCTGGCGACGGTGTTGTTGAT
>NZ_WEZF01000044.1 GCF_009177065.1 Tautonia marina | reverse complement strand
TCCATGTGATGAGGAATGGTGCTCCATGCCAACCTGGGGCCGGAGCACCCTCAGCCGTCACGGATGGTGTTCCTCCCACAATCGTGCGGACTGACGACTCAACGCTGCGTTCGGGGATGGTCCGGAGGGATCATTCCGAAGGCTCACTCACCGACTCGATTTCGGCCGGCCGGCTGAGTCGGAATCAGTCCTGCGAGTGCTTCGAAATCGATGGGCTTAAGCAGGTGATGATCAAACGGGTCTGACTCCCGGTCGGGTTGCCAGCCGGAACCGGTCAGGCAAATCAAGCGAGCGGCCGCAGTCTCGGCGATCTCACGAAGCCGAAGGGCAAGGGTCTCGCCATTCATGCCCGGAAGTGCCCGGTCGATGATGAGGATGTCGGGAGGATCGGCGATGGCGTCGCGGAGCGCACGATTGCCGTCGAAGGCCATCCGGACTTCGCAACCCCAAAGTCGAAGGACCATGGCGAGCCCTTCCGCGGCGGCTTCATCGTCATCCACGATCAGAATCGAGGTCGCCGAAGACGATCGGGGAGGGGGTGCAGGGGCATCGACCCAGGCAAGCGGCGGGGGCGTGGCAGGTGTTGCGACCGACGCAACGGGCAACCGAATGGTAAAGGTACTGCCCTGACCCGATCCGGCACTGGCAGCCGAAACATTCCCCCCGTGGCGAGCGATGATCCGGTGGACCATCGCCAGTCCAACCCCTTGGCCTTCTCGAAGTCGCACCCGGTCTGAGTCTCCCCGCCGAAACGGGTTGAAGATACGTCCCAGGTCGGTTGAAGAGATGCCGATTCCGTCATCCCGGATTGTGATGACCACGCTCTCAAGGTCTTTGTGCACCTCCACCCGGATGTTTCCGCCCACCTCGGAATATTTCGAAGCGTTTGCTAGCAAATGAAGGAATGCTTGTTCAACCCAGGTCGGATCGACCGCAAGCAAAATCGGTTCACCCGGCAGACGGACATCGAGTTGCTGCCCTCGGGCGGCCACCAGCGGTCGAACGGCTTCGGTGCTCCAGGTCACAAGCCGGTTGACCGTGATCATCACCGGACGGATGGGAATTGACCGACCGTCGCTCACCTCACCTTCGACGAGGTCTTCAAGGAGGCGGCCCAACCTGCGTGCTTGATGCTCGACGAAAACCAGGGCACCCTGCTGTGATGACGGGTTCAGACGAGCCGCATGCAACGCGCCAAGAATCGCACTCAGCGGGCTCCGAAGTTCGTGGGCAAGCAGAGACATCGCTCGATCGGGCCCCGCAGGAGTGACGCCGCGACGGCGGATGCGTTGAACGGATCGGACTTCTCGAAGCGTGATGAATTGCTCTTTCCGACCGGCCCAGGACACCTGTTCAACCTTCATTCGCAATCGACGACGTGTGGGCGGACCGGCTTCGACCAGCACGCTCTGTCCACTGAGCACCGGGATCCCGAGCAGGTCTCCATCGATTGCAGCTTCTGGATCGTCTCGAAGGAGGAAACGAGCGGCGGCATTGGCATGAACGATCCGTCCCGAATCACTTGCCACGACCAGGATCCCGTGCGGATGATCCTGGATGAGTCGTAACAACTGAGGATCAACGACCTGCGGCATCGCCGGTCGCTCTCCTGGCCTCATCTCGGGCTTGATGTGTTGAGTCGACATCCGGTGTCTGCCTCACCGATGATGCAGCGTTCTCTGTCTTCGAGGGAAGGCCCAAAGCTTCCCGACGACCATGGCGGCCCAGAATCCAACGCCTCGAGGCCACGTGGCTCCTTTGCGAAGCTGCGATCGCTGACCCGCTCTCAACGCTTCTCGAACAGGGAGAACGCCCAACACGACTTCTCACGCAACACTTACCAAAATCAAGAAGCGCAGATAGGATGGGTCGACCACTCCGTAGCGATCCACCGATTGATCATTCATCCGTCACGTTCTAATCCCTCAAACGGCAGAGAGGCAAGGAAAACTTTCAAAAAATCGAGGGCAAGGTCCATCTTGGTCCGTAAGTGGTCCCTGGAACTCAGCCGTCAGATTCCTGCCGCCATTCGATCGAGTTCGTCCTCATCAAGAATCGGGATTCCCAGATGTCGGGCCTTTTCAAGCTTACTGCCGGGATCAGCCCCGGCGATCAGGTACGAGGTATTCTTGGAAACCGAGCCGGTGACTTTTCCACCGGCCCGCTTGACCAGGGCTTCCGCCTCGGCTCGTGATCGCCTCGGAAGCGTGCCGGTGATCACCACCGTCTTGCCGGCAAGAGGGAGCCCCTCGGTTCCCTGAGGTTCCGGGAGCGGTTCGGGAACCACTCCCGCGTCGAGCAGGTCGTCAACGAGTGCCTGATGGGTCGGATCATCGAAAAAGTGTCGAACGCTGGCGGCAACCACGTTCCCGACCTCGGGAACGGCCTCCAGTTCCTCCAGAGAGGCCGACCGAACCGCATGGATCGACCGGAAGCGGAGAGCAAGAATTTCGGCGATCCGGGTCCCGACGTGACGAATCGTCAGGGCCGTCAAGAAGCGGTCGAGGGTTCGGTGTTTGCTCTGTTCGAGGTTCTGGACGAGATTGGCGGCCGATTTTTTCCCCATGCGGTCGAGCCCGGCAAGGGTCTGTTCGTCGAGCCGATAGAGATCACCGAGCGACCGGACGAGTCCTCGATCCACGAGTTGGTCGATGAGTTTCTCCCCCAGACCATCAACATCCATCGCGTCTCGGTGGGCAAACCAGTGAATCCACTCCTTAAGCTGCGCAGGGCATTTCGAGGGGGGATTGGTGCAACGCGCATCAACCTCCCCCGGAGCCCGTTCGATGGGGGCCTGGCAGCTCGGGCAGTGATCAGGAAACGTGTAGGGCTGTTCCGATCCATCCCGAGCATCCACTTCGACACGGACCACCTGCGGAATAATCTCTCCGGCTTTCTGAATCACCACCGTATCGCCGATCCGAACCCCCTTGCGCTCGATCTCGTCCGGATTGTGCAAGCTTGCTCGCTTGACGACCGTGCCGGCCAAGGGGACCGGCTCCAGCTCAGCCACGGGGGTCAGCTTGCCGGTCTTGCCCACCTGAACGGTGATGCCAAGAATCCTCGTAATCGCCTGCTCGGCTTCATATTTATATGCGATGACCCATCGGGGGCTCTTGGAACGAGTCCCAAGTCGGGCACGTTGGGCGAGGTCGTCTACCTTGATCACCAGACCGTCGATCTGGAAATCGAGGTCATGGCGCCGGGTTTCCCAGGCGATCGCGTGTTGAATGACTTCCTCGATCTCCTCGAAGACCGCGTTGTGAGGGCTGACGGGAACACCCCACTGGCGACTCAAAATCAGGATCTCGCTGTATGAGGGCGCATCGATTCCGCGCACGTCTCCCAGCCCATGCGCGACAAACAGGAGCCGACGACGACCGCAAAGCTTTGGATCGAGCAGCTTCAACGAGCCTGCCGTGGCGTTGCGAGGATTGGCAAAGGGCAAGAGCCCCTCGGCCTTTCGACCTTCGTTGAGCCGGGCCAGTTCGGAGTTCGTCATATAGACCTCGCCCCGAACCTCCAGTAATGCAGGAGGATCGTCGAGGAGCGTCAGGGGAACTCCCCGGACGGTTCTCAGGTTGGAGGTGATGTCATCGCCTCGTTCACCGTCACCGCGCGTGGCGCCGAGAACCAGGGTTCCCGATTCGTATCGGAGCGAGACGGCGACCCCATCAACTTTCAGCTCAACGACGTACCGAATCGTCTCACCGTCGGTCAATCCCTTCCGAACCCGGCGGTCCCACTCTCGAATTTCGTCAAGCGTATAGGTATTCTCAATTGAGAGCATCGGCACAGCATGCCGAATGGTCTCAAACGCGGTGATCGGCTCACCACCGACGCGTTGCGTGGGACTGTCGGGGGTGATCAGCTCCGGATGAGCCGCTTCAAGATCTTCAAGTTGCTTGAGCAACCGGTCATATTCCCGATCACTGATGATCGGGGTCGCCTCGACATAGTAGAGACGATTATGTTTCTCGATCTCTCGGCGCAACTCATTCACGGCTTGGACAACTTCGTCGGTCGCCATGCGTGATCGCCCCTCCGGGGAAGCGCCCGTCAGAAGTCCCTGAGGGCGAGAGAGGTGTTCTATTGGCGGCCGCTTCCGAATACGACGGAGGCGGCCTCCCTCATCATGCAATGCCTCAACGCTTCAAAATCGATCAGGCCTCGCTGACCCAGTGCTGACCAGCGAGGTCATAGGCGAGCAGTTCCTGGGGCGTAAACCAGAGGGCGATCTCACGATCGGCCGACTCGGCGCTATCGCTGCCGTGGATCAGGTTGTTCTGCTTGCTCACCGAAAAATCACCACGGATGGTGCCGGGAGCAGCCTCGATGCCACTGGTCTTGCCCATCATCCCCCGAACGACCGACACGGCCTCCGGCCCGGCCAGGACGGCAACGACGACCGGCCCTCCGGTAATGAATTCGATCAGACTGGGAAAGAAGGGCCGTTCCTTGTGCTCGCCGTAGTGCTGCTGGGCCAGTTCCTGACTGACCTGAATCATCTTCAAAGCGGCGATCCGCAGCCCTTTCGCTTCGAATCGCTGGAGAATCTGGCCGACCAGGCGGCGCTGGACGCAGTCGGGCTTGAAGATGACGAGGGTGTGTTGCATGGTGGGGGGACCTTACGCTCTCTTTTGGATTCGATGCCAAGGGCGGGCGAGGTGATGTGGTGCAAGCCGGTCCCAACGACCGGTTCGGCAGTATAGCGAGTGCAAGGCGGACGATTCAACCGTCCGAAACGCTCCGCCAGGGGAGTTCGTCGTAACCGTCGGCTCGAAGCCTCCAGATGCGAACCTCGGGCTCGGAACCTTGCAAGGAGACGATGATTCGGGGGACATCCTCGTAGTAGTTCTCTCGCAGGTCGGTCCCGCTCGGGATGGCCGGCCATTTCGGGTGCGAGTGGTAGATCGCGAGGATCTGAGCCGATCGGCTCCGAAGGTCTCGAACGGCGGCGATCAGATCGGTCGGATCGGCTTCGTATCGGGTTTCACTTTGAGCCGCGTTGCGAAGCGGGTGAAAGGAGGACACCCGAGGAGGCCCTCCTCCGAGCAAGCCACAGGCTTCGAGGGGGGCTTCTTGCACACAATGAGCGACCATCGCTTGCAGGATGGTGCCGGGGATTTCGAGGATCTCCCCGGCCGAGATCGAGGACGATTCGGGGACGCTCATTCGGGGAACAGGGGGGTCGAGAGATACCGCTCGCCGAGGTCCGGTAGAACGACCACGATCATCTTCCCGGTGTTTTCGGGGCGCATGGCGACGCGAAGGGCCCCGGCCGCGGCGGCTCCGCAAGAGATGCCACAGAGCATCCCTTCAAGCCGGGCCAGGCGTCGGGTTGTCTCGAACGACTCTTCGTTCGAAACGCGGATCACCTCGTCGATAATGTTGACGTTGAGGATCTCGGGGATGAACCCCGCGCCGATCCCCTGAATCTTGTGAGGGCCAGGTTTGGTTGGCTCTCCGTTCCGCGTCTGCGTAATGACAGGCGAGTCTTCCGGTTCGACGGCGACGACCTGAAGCTCGGGCTTGCGGCTTTTCAGGACTTCACCGCAGCCGGTGATCGTGCCGCCGGTCCCCACGCCGCAGACCAGGATGTCGACCTGGCCGTCGGTGTCTCGCCAGATCTCTTCGGCCGTGGTCTTACGGTGGATTTCCGGGTTGGCCGGATTGCGGAACTGCTGAGGCATGAAGGCGTTCGGGGTGTTCTTCGTCAACTCCTCTGCGCGACGAACAGCACCGGGCATGCCTTCGGCCGCGGGAGTCAGGACGATCTCGGCCCCGAACGCCTTGATCAGGCGGCGACGCTCGAGGCTCATACTTTCGGGCATCGTCACGACCAGGCGGTATCCACGAGCCGCGCAGGTGAAGGCCAGGCCGATGCCGGTGTTGCCGCTTGTCGGTTCAATGATAACCGTGTCGGGGTTGATCTTCCCCTCGGCCTCGGCCGTGTCGATCATCGCCACACCGATGCGGTCCTTGACCGACCAGAGCGGGTTGAAATTCTCGAGCTTCGCGACGATCTGAGCGTGACAGCCCTCGGTGATCCGTCGCAAGCGAATCAACGGAGTATTGCCGACACACTGCGTAATCTCGTCGTAGATCCGGCCCCGCGCCCTGACCTCGTCGGCGGTCGCCATCGTCTCGTCTCCATCGGGTGTCGGAAAGCTCGGCATCTCGAATCCGAACGAACCGGCGACGAGTGCCTCGCCCCCTCCGCCGGTGAAAGCCCCATCATACGACGACAAATCGGGCCCGGCAACCCGACCAATCTCGACTAGACCACTCATTTTGGTGATCTTTAAAGAGTTGAAGGCTCACTGGACCAAGCGTTGCGGCCCGGCTCACGTCGGTCATGGTGTTCCGATTTCCGACCACTCTTTACAGCCTCCCAGATCCCTCTCAAACTTGACCCATCCGGCATCCTTCGATCCTCTGGGCTTCGTGGTCCTCATGGAGAGCCCCGCATTGCCGCCCTGTCCATCGTGCAGGGCAGCAGTACGGAAACACACTCCTCGATCAACCGCTCGACTGCCGTTGACACACCGCCCCGTCCCTTTTACCATCAATCATCTGCTTGCCACCGTAGCTCAATCGGCAGAGCACCGCTTTCGTAAAGCGGGGGTTAAGAGTTCGACTCTCTTCGGTGGCTCTTTCAAGACAACACTTTGCGACAAGTCCGAGCCGTCGCCCCTTCCCAAGGGCAGCGAAACGGGCAGTGAAAACCATCATGAGACGACCCGAAGGACCGTGGTATCGCGCCGCCAGAAATGCCTGGTACGCGACCATTGATGGGCGGATGTTCCGGCTTGCCGTGGGGAAATCCAACAAGCACGCCGTGTGGATGGAGTTCCACCGGCGGATGGCCGAACGTCGCGCCGCCCCGGACGCCGGGCCACCGGCCCTGGGGACCGTCGCCGCTCGCTATTTCGAGGATCTCGCCGCCCGCTCCAGCCGGGGTGAGGTTGGGCCCCGCACGTTCCGCGACTACGTTGGGCGCGTCTCGGCCTTCATCGAGCAACACGCGTTGACCCCCGGTCGACGCGATTGACGAGGAGACGATCGAGCAGTTCCTCGCCTCACGGACCGAATGGGGCATGAACCGCCGCGTGGACTTTGTCCGCGTCCTGGGGACGATCTACCGCTGGGCACGGCGCCGCCGGCTCATCGATTGTCCGCCCCCGACGGTCCCCCGATTGCCCAGGAAACTCAGGCGGGACAAGATCCCGACGGCCGAGGAGATGGAAGCAATCCTCAGGGCGATCCGCTCCCCGGAGTTTCGCGACCTCGCCCGCTTTGTCGCACTGACCGGCTGTCGTCCTTCAGAGGCCGCCGCGATCGAGGCGCGTCATGTCGAAGGTGACGTCGTGGTCCTCGACGAGTACAAGACACGCCGTCGCACCGGAGACGTCCGGGCGATCGTGCTCAACGAACCCGCGCGGGAGATCGTCGGTCGCCTGGTCACGCTACGGCCGGAGGGGCCGATCTTCCGGAATCGGGCCGGAAGGCCCTGAACCCGGTACTGCTGGCGGTCGTCCTTTAGCAGGGCCCGGGACCGGGCAGGTGCCGACCGCCGCATCTCGCTCTACTCGTTCCGCCACGGGCGGGCGACCGAACTCCTGGTCGCGACCGGTGACCTGGCGGGGGTCGCCGCCCTGCTGGGCTACGACCCCTCGGTCACCGGCCGGACCTACAACGGCGTTGCCGGTCGGCTGACGCATCTCAGGAGGCTCGCGTCGCTCGGCGGAACTCCTCCAGCGGGCCGGGAGCCGGCGGACGAGGTCGGTTCGGTGAGGCCGCGGTGATCGCAGACGCGCTCCTGGGCGACCGACCGGGCTCGAGGTACTCGAGCAGGGCGCGGCCGGGGAAATACACCCGGCCGCCGTTTGGGCCGACGCGGACAGCGGGGATCGCCGTGCCGGCGCGTTTCAGGAGGCTCTTCGCGGAGAGACGCACTCCTCGTCCGGCGAGGAGGGATGAGGCTTCCCGCGCGGTGTAGAACCGCGCAGGGATGATGTCGTCGGTGTTGCCCACGGCATCGGACTCCGGTGGTCAGGGAGGGGATGCGCAGGAACGCGAGGCCCCTCCAGGATTGCCTGATCCGCCGCAGCGTGGTGCGCGGCACCCGGGCGTCGGGAACGGGACGCACGGGAAAGCGACGGGATCGCCATCGCCAGAGGGCTCGGCCGCGGTGATGACCGCAATCCTGAGTTGCGGGAACCACGCGATTCGTTCGCCGCGACTTCGCGGAGTATCGAACCGGGGAATCCGCTCACGTGGTCGGTGAGGCACTCGACGGAGATCGGGGCAGAACCACCGCCGAGGCCGTATGGGAGAGGCCCCTCGAAACCAGAAGCCCTCTCCGAATGATCATGGATGACACGATGCCCCGCCCTGGCTTGTACAGTCTCCCGGTCGTTCGTTGCCACTCGGCACCGAGGAACGATGGAGATTCCACCACCAAACCGATCAGGTCTCCCCAGCTTTCGCCGCCCTTAACCCGGTGTCGATCTCCAATGGTTGACAGTTGGCACCAGCGGCTCCGTCCCAGGATCGTCGCCAGAGTCAACAATTATCATACACCATTTGCATTCATTTGAACAAGTGTGGCCAAGAGATCATCCGTCTCTGATCTCCAGGTCACCAATGGTCAGGATCACCACCCTCGGAGTCTCGCCAAACCGATGCCAAAGGTCCGTGAATCGTGTCATCCCCGAGGCGCGGAGTTCGCTGAACGCCTTTATTGGTCATGATGGTACCGGAACGGGGCGGGGGTGGTCTGTCTCCCTGGATCCCACGAGGCAGGGAGTCCTGTTTGTTGATCGATTGTGTCCGAATGCCAGAACGGCCCCCTCTCGGAGCAGAGGGGCATGGGGATGCGAAATCGATGCAACACTCTATGTCAAGTCCAAAGCCCATTCATCGTTGGACGGTTCTGACCTGAGCAGCACTGATGGCTCTGCGATCCTCTTGAGCGCAACCAGCGGCCCTGCGAACCTCGACTTCCATACTGACCATCGAAGTCGTGCCCCGATTCGGGGTAGGGGGGTGGATCATGCGACAAGGACGATCACGATCTGGCCAAGGCCCATGACCCGAGGTGCAGCCAATGCGGGGCGTTGAACAGTGGCACGAGCGTGCGGAGGCCGGCGGGGAGGTCGAGGTGGCTGGTGCCGGTGGATCGGCGATCGGCGTGCCAGCGCTGGGTATGGGTCCGGGTGAGCCAGCGCATGGAGGGGGAAAGGTCGGCGTCAGTCTGGGGCCAGAGCACGAGGTGGAATTGGTTCGGCATCACGCAGGAGGCAAGTCGCCGCATCACGTTCCGGTCGCCCGCTGCCCTGGCCGGCATACGCTCGCAGGCGGCGGCGGCGGCGAAGATGGTCAGACGGTCGTTGGCTCGATTCAGGGCGTGGTCAATCAAGTCCACCCTCGGCGACGCGAAGCGGATGTCCCAAGCCGATGGCTCCTTGGTCCCCGGTAAGGATCATGGGCCAGGGATTAACGCAGGGGGAGATACGTGACACGATCCCGGAGTTCGTCCGGCTCGCCGCAGGAGACGATCAGTTCGAGGTCGGCCGCGAGGAGGCCGAGGCTCGCTCCCTGCTGGGCGGCGAAGAGAATCCCGGTGAAGGATTGTCCCGTCAGTTGCCATTCGGCGGAGATCCGCAGGAAGTCCTGATCCTGGGTGACGAGGAGACGCCCCAGGGCCGTGGCCCGGGCCAGGAGCACGTCGTCCTCCGCAGTGCTGGTCCCGTCCTCCTGACTGGTCAGGAGATCCACCCCGCGTCGCCGCAAGGTCTGCGTCACGACCATCGGGACATGGACGTCCATATACAGGCTCAGCGGCATGCTCAGGGAGTCCCTGCGTCGCGTCGCCTGAGGAGTTCGGCCCGGCTGAGGGGCTGCGCCTCGACGAGCGGACGAACTCGTTCGGCGGTCTCGCCGAGCTCGCGGAGGATGCGGTCGCGGTGGTCGTAGAAGTAGGTCAGGGCGGCGTAGACCTGCTCGGGGCGGAGGTCCGGGTGCTGGCGGAGGAGTTCCTCCGCGGACCAGCCATGGTGGTAGTGTTCCCCGGCGAGATGGGCGACCGAGTACCGCGTCCCGTCAACCCAGGCATTTCCGTCGGGTTCGATCCGGAGATGCACGTAACCCAGGTGCGTATTCATCGGGACCCTCATCGCCGCCCAGGATGGGTCAAACCAATACTAGAAGAGAGTACAGCGAATAAACCAACGGATCAAGAACGGCTCCTGGCACCTCTTCCCAGATGACTTCGCGCTGGGGGCGTTCGTGTTCATGCCCGAGCACGTCCCCGTCATCGCCTGGCCGAGACGTCCCGAGTGTCACCGATCACTGGGCACGCCCGGCGGGAGACGCTGGCCGTCGACCAGCAAGTCGTCCTCGACGGAGACATGGAGCGACGCGACCAGGAGGTGATGAGGAAGGAGGACCTGTGATCGACGCCGAGGCCAGGTCAGCGGACCCTGCGAATGGACGAGCAAAGGTCACGCCGGCCTCGCTCGCTCGCCACCCAGCAGCCCCAGGGCAAACGCATCTAATTTCCAGCACTTCCGCAGAGGACTTGGATCAGGTATTCGTCGTCCCACGACGCCTTCAGCCGCTTGCCCTTGATGCTCCCCTTCGACGAGGTGTCGCCCTTGAACAGGCACAACGCCAGACGACGGAGCAGGCCGAAGTTCTCCGGGGCGCTCTCCTTCCTGATCCGGCTCCGATCCTCATCGAACGTTACGTCCAGGACCCAGTGCAGCGAGTTC
>NZ_WEZF01000043.1 GCF_009177065.1 Tautonia marina | reverse complement strand
AGGCGGTCCCGACCGGATCGATGGCGGCGAGGATGATGACTTGATCAGCGGCGGCATCGGTGACGATTCCCTGCACGGCGGCGGCGGTGATGATGTCCTGCTTGGCGAACATGACGACGATATCATGGCAGGCGGCCAGGGCGCGGATCAACTCCGAGGCGGTCTCGGCAACGACGTCCTGACGGGTGGAGCCGATGATGATGTCCTCGTCGGCGACGAGGGAGATGATCAACTCTTCGGCAACGAGGGCCACGACCTCCTGCTTGGCGCCGACAGCAATGATACGGTTTTCGGAGGTGTCGGCGACGATATGATCTTCGGTGGGGCTGGTAACGACCGGCTCCACGGGGGAGACGGCATCCCGAATATCCCGCATACGTTCCGCCCGATCCTGTCCCCGGACGGCAACGACGTGATCGGCGGCGGCCCTGGTGCGGATCAACTCGACGGCGGAAACGAACACAACCTCCTTGACGCGGGCGACGACAGCATCTCGGAACTCGTCGTCTCGGGACGAGGCGTGGATATCGCCTTCGCGCACCGCGACCACACTCGCTACAGAGACCGCTTCGCCCTCGGCGGCGGGCTCAATCGCGTCTATCTGGTTGGCGGCCTCGTCGATCCGGTCATTCCCCCAACGTCATTGGCCCCAACGATCTTCCAGGTGACGATCCCCGAGCCGACCGCCATCTTCGTCGTCCAGCCCGGTGACCAGGGCAGGTTCCGGGCCGATCCGCTCTCTCGCCCGCAGCGCGAGCGATTCGGCCCCCGGGAGATTCCTCGGGCCAGCCAGATACCGTTTGCCGAGCGGCGAGTGATGCTGGCCCAGCTGCGTCGTCGTTGACGGCGAGGCATGGACAAAGTCCCGTGAGGTTCCATAGAGCCGGCCCCTCCACATCAAGAGGCGCCGGCTCGACTTCTTTCTCGCGCCATTGCGATTGGATGTCCTCATACGGACTCTGTTCTGTTCGAATCCATCGAAGTGTTTGATAACCGAGTCCGGAGGCATTCCTCCCTTGGGATATCAGTCACCCAACGAGTTCGAGCGTGCCGGATCACCGTGAACCCCGCGCTCGCCATTCGTGGGGAAGTCCAAGTTGTCGATCCGGACATCCCCGTGCGCCTCCAGCCGCTTCGGCACGACCCGAGCCTCGGGCGGCCTCGGGGCCTCCTGGGTCATCGCCGCGGCGGCGACCGCGAGCGGGCAGAGCAGGGCGGTGGCGCTCACGCCCCGGGCTCGAGCGATCATGCGAAGGGCTCCTCTCGGGCGGTGTCGATCCGGGCGTCGGTCGGCCGGGGGGCCTGCCGTCGCCGATCCTCCTTTGTCGGACGGCCCGGGCTTCGGCACACCGGCGGCCTCCAGACGATAGTAAGCCCCCGAGGACCGCAGAAGTCGTCGCCACGCCGACCGAGGAACCGAGATCCTTCGCTTGATGACAACCACCGGATTTTTCATTCGCCGGGGGGCGAATTGCGAGAGGGTGTGGCGGGTGATACTTTGGGAAAGGTGGAATTACGCTCTTGTAAGAGGATTGAGGTCGAACTTCATTCCTTGGCGGTCCTGGCGCGGCTGCGGGGGTCGGGGACCAAGAGAGGCTCGGCTGGTCGGAGGGGCTCGAGTGGCGACGCGATGGGCGATGATGCTGGCGTTGCTGCTGGTGCTGGCGGCAGCGGTTCTCGGTGGCCTGGCAATGGCGGGGGTGATCGGGTCGGGAGCGAGACCGGTCGTCGTTGGGATCCTGCATTCGAGGACCGGCCCGATGGCCGAGAGCGAGCGCGGGGTGATCGACGCCACTGTGCTGGCGTTCGAACAGCTGAACGAGCGGGGCGGGGTTCTCGGGCGGCCAATCCGTTGGGTGATCGCCGACGGCGCTTCGGACGAGCTTGTCTTCGCCCGCGAGGTCACCCGCCTCATCGAGGACGAGGAGGTTTCGGCGATCTTCGGCTGCTGGACGTCAGCCAGCCGGAAGGCGGTGCGGCCGATCGTCGAGAAAGCCGACCATCTGCTCTTCTACCCGGTCCAGTATGAGGGGTGCGAGCAATCGCCGAACATCGTCTACCTCGGGGCCGCGCCCAACCAGCAGATCATCCCGGCGGTCTCCTGGAGTCTTGAGCATCTGGGGAACACGTGCTACCTGGTTGGGTCCGACTACATTTTTCCACGGGTGGCGAACGCGATCATCCGTGACCAGCTCGCAGCCAGGGGGGGCCGGGTGGTGGGGGAGGCCTATGTTCCGCTCGCGGCCACAGCGATGGACGAACTGGTCGACAGCATTGTGGCGGCCGAGCCGGAGGTGATCTTCAACACGATCAACGGTGCCGCCAATCTCCCGTTCTTCGAAGCACTTGCCGAGGCCACTCGGGGGCGACGCCCAATTCCCGTGGTATCGTTCAGTATTGCAGAGGTCGAACTCGAGGCGATGGGAAACCTGGAGTCGGTTGCCGGTCAATATGCGTCCTGGAACTACTTCCAGAGCATCGACCGACCGACGAACCGGGCGTTCGTCTCGGAGTTCCGGGCGCGGTACGGCAACGCCCGGTTGGTGAGCGACCCCATGGAAGCCGCATACGACGGGGTGAAACTGTGGGCCCAGGCGGTCGAGGACGCCGACCGGGTCACCCCGAGGGACGTCCGACGTGCCTTGCGCCAACAGAGCCTTGAAGCGCCCGAGGGCGTGGTGAGCATCGATCCGGAGACGCAGCACACGTGGAAGGTGGCCCGAATCGGCCGGGTGACCGAGGACGGTCAGTTCGAAATCATCTGGAGCTCGGACCGCCCGCTGAGGCCGGTCCCCTATCCGATCTTCCGGCCGAGGTCGGCCTGGGAGGGCCTGGTGCGGGATCTCTACACGGGCTGGGGGGAGCGCTGGAGCAACCCCTCGGGAACGATTGAGTTCGTCTCAGACGCATCGGCGAGCCCCGAGGCGACACGGCCGCCGCAAGGGGTCGAGGGGACGTCCGACCCGGTGACGGCCGAGACGACGGGGGAGGTCGGCGGATGAGCTGGTTCTCAAGAGAGGCGATCGTCAGTCGGTTCCCCCGGCTGATCCCGCGATCGATCGCCGGCCGGCTGACCTTCTGGTTCCTGGCGATCGCCCTGGTACCGTGCCTGGCGTTGACGCTGTTGCTGGACCGGATCTCATCTCGGTCGATCGCCGAAACGGTGGAGCGGAACCTGGGCGTCATCCAGGCGGCCCGTGCGGCCGATCTGGAGCAGTTCGCCCGAGACCGTGTCCGGTACGGTACATCGCTCGCACACGCGCCGGCGTTCATTGAGGCGACCATCCGCCTCGCCGAGGTCGTTGATCTCGTGGGGATGGATTCGGCGGAATACCGCGAGCTATCCGATCAGTACAAAAAAACGTTGTCGTACACGATGGAGACGCTCGGCTACCCGGAGGTCCTAGTCTTCGCGACCGACGGCCGACTATTGCTGCGCTCGGACGGTGCGCCCGACCCGGGGACGGAATTGGGAGCTGGGCCGCTTCGCGACACGCCTCTCGCTCGACTCGTGGACCGGACGCGGACACTCTTGATGGCCGACCTCTCTGCGTTTGCGATCTACCCCGGCACGGATCAGCCCGTGGCTTTCGTCGGGACGCCGCTGCTGAGGGAAGACGGCCGACTGATCGGCGTGCTCGCCCTGCAACTGGACAACCGCGAGGTCTTCCGCGTCTTCTCCGATTACACGGGGTTGGGAGAGACGGGGGAGGTGCTCGTCGGGGCGCTCGACCAGCCCGACGAGACCGAGGGGGGCAGGACGGTGACGATCGTCTCGCCGCTCCGGCACGCCACGGCGGAGGACGCCGAGACGGCCACGGTTCAACTGCCGAGCGGCGAGGAGCAGAGCGTCAACAAGCGGGTGGAGCTGGGCTCGGATCGCGCCTTGCCGTTGCAAGAGTCCGTGCTGGCGCGGCGGGGGTATGGCCCCTCGCTCGACTACCGGGGCCAGCCGATCGTTGCGTCCTGGGGGTACCTGCCGAGCTATCGATGGGGCCTGGTGGTCAAGCAGGATGTTGACGAGGCATTCGCGCTGATCGCACACCAACGGCTGGTGATGTTCGTGCTGCTCGGGCTGACGGCCGTCGGGGTGGTGACGGCGGCCTTGCTCGTCGCCGGGAGCCTGGCCCGTCCCATCCGGGCGGCGGCCGAGGTGGCCCGCCGGATCGCCGAGGGTGACCTGACCGGGCAGGTCGACCAGTACGCCGACGGCGAGCCGGGGCAGCTCCTGGCCGCCTTCCGCACGATGTCCGAGTACCTTCGCGGGCTGATCGGCCGGATGAAGTCGTCCAGCGTGCAGTTGCTCGGCACCGCGACGACGATCTCGGCGGCGTCTCGGCAGCAGGAACAGACGGTGCAGGCCTATGGCGCATCGACCAACGAGGCCGCCGCGGCGGTGAAGCAGATCACCGCCACCAGCCAGGAGCTGCTGGGCACCATGAACGACGTCAACGACGTGGCCTCCGGCACCGCCGCCATGGCCGCCGAGGGGCACGACGCGCTCGTCAACATGGATCGCTCGATGCGCTTCCTGGCCGAGTCGACCGGCTCGATCAGCTCCCGCCTGTCCGTGATCAGCGAGCGGGCCAACAACATCAACCTCGTGGTGACGACCATCACCAAGGTGGCCGACCAGACGAACCTGCTCTCGATCAACGCGGCGATCGAGGCCGAGAAGGCCGGCGAATATGGCCGGGGCTTTCTGGTGGTCGCCCGCGAGATTCGTCGCCTGGCCGACCAGACCGCCGTGGCCACCCTGGACATCGAGCGCATGGTCAAGGAGATGCAGCAGAGCGTCTCGTCCGGTGTCATGGAGATGGATAAGTTCCACGAGCAGGTGCGGCAGGGGGTCGAGGAGGTCAATCGGGTTGCCGGCAGCCTCGGCCAGATCATCGACGCGGTCCGCGACCTGACCCCTCGGTTCGAGCAAGTGACCGACGGCATGCGTGCCCAGTCCCTCGGGGCTGAGCAGATTCGCGAGGCAATGGTCCACCTGAGCGAGGGTGCCGGTCAGTCGGCCGCCTCGGTCCGCGAGTTCAATGATGCGACCGAGCGGCTCCGCCAGGCGGTGAGCGCTTTGAGGGACGACATCGCGTTCTTCAAGCTGGAGCCCGCGTCCCCTACGGCCGCGGCCGGATCCTCAGGCGGCGACGACGCCTCCCGGGGGCGGTCCGATGGCGTTGCGGTGGTTGCAGGGCGGGCGTGACGACGACCAAACAATCGAGCGGAACGAGGCCGAGGAACATGATGATCTTGACGTTCGAGGCCGGTGGAGAGCGTTACGGCGTGGACGTGTCGCTCGTTGAAGAGGTCGTCCCCCGGGTCGCCCTGCGGAGGCTGCCTTACGCCTCATCGGCGGTCGTGGGACTGCTCGACTACCGCGGGGAGGTCGTGCCGGTGGTCGACCTCGGCCGGCTGGTCGACGCCCTCACGTGCGAGGGCCGATTCAGCACGCGGGTCATCCTGTTCGGTGCCTACCAGGATGGTCGTCGGATCGGGCTGGCGGCCGAGCGGGTGAGCGAGCTCGCGCAGGTCTCGTCCGTCGACCTGACGACCCTGGCCTCGCCGGTCCAGCGCGTCGGCTACCTTGGCCCGGTCGCCCGGATCGACGGACAGCTCGTCCAGCTGATCGACCCGTCTCGGCTCTTGGTCGAGGTGGTCATACATGGCGAGCAGAATGAGCCGGCCGAGGCGACCGCGGCGGGGATGGAGTAACGGCGATGAGCGGCCCCGCGTCCGATCCCGACCTGGACGCCGCCGAGCGGGTGCTGGGAGAGCGGATCGGGCTGAACCCCGATTCACTCGGCCGAGGGCCGATTGCACAGGCGGTGGCCTCGCGACGCAAGGCGCTCGGAATGGGCGAGGGGGACTATGCGAAGGTGCTTTCGGACCTTGAGGACGAGCGGCAGGCGCTGGTCGAGGAGGTCGTGGTCCCCGAGAGCTGGTTCTTCCGCGACCAGCTCCCGTTCGCGCACCTCGCCGGGGTCATTGCCCCTGGATGGCGAAACACTCTGACGCGCCCTCCGCTTCGGCTCCTTTGCGCGCCTTGTGCAGGAGGAGAGGAGCCGTACTCGGTAGTCATCACGCTCCTCGAGACCGGGCTGACACCGGACAGATTCCAGGTGGTCGCCGTCGACGTCAGCCGCCGAGAGCTGGAGCGTGCTCGGTCTGGGGTCTACCGGGCACACTCCTTTCGGGGGATCGACGCGGCCGTCCGGGATCGGTACTTCGAGCGGGCCGGGGCAGACTGGCGGATCACCTCGCCCGCGGTCGACCTGGTGGAGTGGCGACAGGGAAACCTGCTCGACCCCGTGCTGCCGGACGCGCTCGGGACATACGACGTGGTGTTCTGCCGCAATCTCCTGATCTACTTCCACGACGACGCGAAACGTCGGGCCGTCGCGGCCCTCAAGACGCTCGTCACGCCGGGAGGGACCCTCTTCGTAGGGCATGCCGAGGCGGGACTGCTGCACGGCCCAGACTTCCGGCCTTCGCGGAGTCCGGGAGCGTTCGCGTTCCTCCGCGCATCGGCCGACCTCCCGGGGGCGACGAATCCCTCCCCCTCTCGGACACCTCAGCGGGTTGATGGGGCGGGAGAAACGTCCGGACCCCGCTCAGCACCGGGGTTCGCCCGATCGTCCCTGACGGGGTCGACCGCGACGCCTCAGATCTCTTCGATTCGGCCCCTGTCCGCCCGCTTCGAGGAACAGTCCATGGTGCCGGAGACCGTCGATCGCGTCTCCGAGCTGGCGAACCAGGGGGCGTGGGAGTCGGCGCTGGCGATGGCCGGTCGCCTGGTGTCACGCTCCCCGTCAGACCCGTCGGCATATGTGCTGCTGGGATCGATTGAGCAGGCGGCAGGGCGGGCGGACCGGGCCGAGGCGTGCTACCGTCGCGCGGTCTATCTGGACGGTGATCGCGTCGAGGCTCTGCTCGCGCTGGCGGGTCTGGTCGATGCGCGGGGCGACCGCATCGCCGCCGCGAACTACCGACGACGAGCCGATCGCGCGGCGCGACGGGGGAACGGATCATGACCGGACACGACCCGGGCGAGGACGACCAGGCCCAGCAGGCCGACTCCCGATCGCTCGCCGACGAGGCGCGTCGCCTGTTCGACCGGCCTCCTCCTCCCGGCTACCTGGAGGAGTGGGCGGCGGTCCTGGCCGCGCCCGAGGCCGAGGAGTCTTCCGACGTCGCCTCGCTCCTGGTCTTTCGCGTGGCCCGGAGTTGGCTGGCGATCCCGACGTCGACCCTCGTCGAGGTCGCCGAGTCCCGCCCGATCCATCGGGTTCCGCACCGGGTCGGGGGGCTGCTTCGAGGGCTCATCAACATCCGGGGGCGGTTGTCGCCCTGCGTCGACGTCCTCCGGCTCTTATCGATCGACGTCGCGGCGACGGGCGGGGAGCCCGGCGAGGGTCGTCGCGTCGTGGTGGCGGAGGGGGCGAGGGGCACCGGCTGGGTCGCCTTCGAGGCCGACGAGGTGGCCGGCGTGCACCTGGTGCCGGTCGAACGGCTCCGCGGGCTCCCGTCGACCGTCGAGCGTGCCGAAGGTCACTGCGAGGCGACCTTCCGGTGGCGGGAGCAGACCGTTGGAGTGCTCGACCCTGGCCGATTCCTCGACGCGATGGAGGCCTTCGACCGATGAGCGACGGGGGCGGGCTCGACGTCACATTGCTCGACCTGTTCCGCCAGGAAGCGGACGTGTACGTCGATGCGCTCTCGAAGGGCCTGATGGCCATCGAGCGGGAAGGCTCGAATCCGGCGGCCCTGGAGCCGATGATGCGAGCGGCGCACTCGCTGAAGGGGGCGGCGCGGATCGTCGGCCTGGCCGCCGCCGAGCGCGTCGCCCACGCCCTCGAAGACGTCATGGTCGCCGCCCAGCGCGGGGCCATCACGCTCGGCCAGCCGGAGGTCGACGCGGGGCTCGCGGCGGTGGACTGGCTGGCCTCTTGCGCCTCCACCTCGAACGAGGAGCTGCCCGCGTGGGTCGAGGCCGAGGCGGGGCAGGCGGACCGGCTGGCCGATGTGTTGCGTCTCGTGGCCGAGGGGCGTTCGCCGAAGCCCGATCACTCCGGCTCGACCATTCCCGGGGAGACGCCTGGGGAAACGACCGCAGGCGTTCCCCAGCCCAACCCTGGGACTCCCGAAGCCGGGGTGGTCGAGGTGTCTCTGGCCGATCTCTCCCTCCTGGAATTGTTCCGCCAGGAAGCGGACGTTTACGTGCAGACGCTCTCCGAGGGCCTTGTTGCGCTGGACCGAGAGGGGGCTGAGACGACGGCCCTGGAGCCGATGATGCGAGCGGCGCACTCGCTGAAGGGGGCGGCGCGGATCGTCGGCCTGGCCGCCGCCGAGCGCGTCGCCCACGCCCTCGAGGACGTCATGGTCGCCGCCCAGCGCGGGGCCATCACGTTGCAGTCCGCAGCGGTCGATACGTGCTTGAAGGCCGTCGATGTGTTGTCGGAGTGCGGCGAACTCGACGAGACGGTGTTCGAGGGGTGGCACCGATCGAACGCGGCACGAATCAATGACCTTGTGGCCGCGCTTCGTGCCCTTGCCGAGGGTCGGGAGCCCAGGCCGGTCGGGCCTTCGCCGTCCGCCGAGCCGGTCGAACCCGTGCCGGTCGAGTCCTCGGCGCCGGATGAGCCCGCAGGATCGGCCCCGGCCGTACCCGCGGCATCGCTCCCCGTCGGGCCGACGTCGGCGAAGGCGGCCCCGGCGGCCTCGCCCGAGGCCGTTGTCAGGGTCGCGGCCGAGAGCCTCACGCAATTACTCGGGTTGGCCGGCGAGGCGCTCGTCGAGGTCAGGCTACTCCGGCCGCTGGTCGACTCGTTGATGGCGGTGCGGGGCCACCACGCCGGGCTGTGCGAGGCGCTTCGGGCGCTGCAACGGAGAGACGCCGGAGACGGCCGTGCCGGGGCAGGCCTCGGCCGTCGCGAGGCGATGGGGCAGGCTTCCAACGTCGCCGATCGCTGCCTGGCCGACCTGGACCGCGTCATGGAGTCGCTCGAACGATATGCGCGGAGGAACGAGCAACTGGCCGAACGGCTCCACCACGAGGTGATCCAGAGCCGAATGCGGCCGCTGGCCGACGGGGTCCGTGGCTTCCCCCGGATGGTCCGCGACGTGGCACGCCAACTGGGCAAGAAGGTCCGGTTCGAGGTCGTGGGTGAGCGGACCGGGGTGGACCGCGACATCCTCGATCGCCTGGAGGCGCCTTTGAATCACCTGATCCGCAACGCCCTCGACCACGGGCTCGAATCGCCCGAGGACCGCATCGCCTCCGGCAAGCCGGCCGAGGGGACCGTCCGCCTGGAGGGGAGGCACCAGGCGGGGATGCTGCACCTCACCGTGTCGGACGACGGCCGGGGGCTCGATCCCGAGCGGCTTCGGGCCAAGGTCGTCGAGCGCGGGCTCGCCGGCGCGGCCATGGCGGCCCACTTGACGGACGCCGAACTGTTCGAGTTCCTGTTCCTTCCCGGCTTCTCGACCAAGGGGCAAGTCACCGAGCTCTCCGGCCGGGGGGTCGGGCTGGACGTCGTGCAGAGCATGGTGCAGTCGGTCGGCGGCCTGCTCCAGACCACTTCGACGCTGGGCAAGGGGACCCAGTTCCACCTCCGACTGCCGATCACCCGATCGGTCATCCGGGCGCTGCTGGTGAGGATCGGCGGAGAACCGTATGCGGTCCCGCTGAACCGGCTCGACCGCGTCGTGGTCGTCTCGCCCGACGACCTGGAGGAGCTGGAGGGGCGTCCGTTCATCCGGGTGGACGACGACCAGCCGATTGGCCTGGTGCCGGCCGCGCTGGTGCTCGGGCTCAGCGAGGACTCGGCGTGGTCGGGTGTGGAGGGCCGGTCGCCGATCGTCGTGGTCGCCGACCGCGGGCAGCGGTTCGGGATGCTGGTGGACGCCTTGATCGGGGAGCGTGACCTGGACATCCGACCGCTCGACCCGAGGCTGGGAAAGGTCCCCGACGTGGCTGGGGCGTCGGTGCTGGACGACGGCTGGCCGGTCCTGATCCTGGACGTCGAGGATCTCGTCCGTTCGATCGACGCGAGGTTGCACGGCCATCGGTTCCGGCTGGGGGCGTCGGACGCCGGCCCCTCCCCGTCGGCGACGAGGCCCCCGGCCTCGAAACGCGTCCTGGTGGTGGACGATTCCATCACGGTCCGCGAACTGGAGCGGCAGTTGCTGGCCAACCACGGGTACGAGGTGGACACGGCCGTCGACGGGATGGACGGCTGGAATGCCTTGCGGCAGGGGCGGTATGATCTGATCGTCAGCGACGTGGACATGCCGAGGCTGGACGGGATCGGGTTGGTCCGACGCGTCCGAGACGACCCTCGGCTGCGTGGGCTCCCCGTGGTGATCGTGTCGTACAAAGACCGTCAGGAGGATCGCCTCCGCGGCCTTGAAGCAGGCGCCGACGCCTACCTGACCAAGGGGAGTTTCCATGACGAGACGTTCATCTCAACCGTCGTCGACCTGATCGGGGAGGCGGTGCGACGGTGAAAGTTGCCATCGTGAACGACTCGCCACTGGCGACCGAGGCGCTGCGACGCGTGGTGCGGGCGGTTCCCGGCGCAGAGGTGGCCTGGACGGCCGCCGACGGGGTCGAGGCCGTCGACCTCGCCGCGGCCGACCGGCCCGACGCCTTGCTCATGGACCTGATCATGCCCCGGATGGACGGGGTCGAGGCGACCCGCCTGATCATGCGCTCCAGCCCCTGCCCGATTTTGGTCGTGACGGCGACGGTCAGCGGAAACATGGACCGCGTCTACGAGGCGATGGGGCACGGCGCCCTCGATGCGGTGAACACGCCGGCCCTCGGCCCCGGCGGCGTGGTGAACGGGGGTGAGGATCTGGTCCGCAAGCTCTCACAGCTCGCCCAGCTCAGTGGCCGGTCCGCGATCGAGAGCAGGTCTCCTCGTCTGCCGTCGCAGGGGCCCACCGGGGCACCCCGCATCGGGACACCGATCGACGACCTCCCGCCGATGGTCGTGATCGGGGCCTCGACCGGCGGCCCGAAGGCTCTGGCCGAGGTCCTCGAATTGCTGCCGGCCGACTGGTTGGCGAGCGTCGTGGTCATCCAGCATATCGACGCCTCATTCGCACCGGGACTCACCAAATGGCTGGCCGGCCACGCTCGACTCCCCATCCGGCTCATCGGCGAAGGGGATCGACCCGTCCCCGGGACCGTCCTTGTTAGTGGGACCGACGACCACGTCGTACTTGACGACCTCGGCCGACTCTCGATCACCCCCGAGCCCGTCTCCCAACCCTACCGACCGAGCGTCGACGTGTTCTTCGAGAGTCTGGCTGCGCGTCGAGTCCGCCCCGGAGTGGCCGTGGTCCTGACCGGGATGGGCCGAGACGGGGCCCGCGGGTTGCTCGCCCTTCGCGAACTGGGATGGCACACCATCGCCCAGGACCGCGAGACCTGTACCGTCTGGGGCATGCCCCGCGCCGCGGCCGAGCTGGGCGCGGCGATCGAGATCCTCCCACCCCCCCGGATCGGCCCGTCCGTAATCGCTGCCATCGACGCACTCGCCCACCATCGTTGAACCTTGGTTCCGGGCTCCACCTCGATCGCACTTCCGTCGGCGCGAATCCAATGCAATCGACGACCATCCATCCCCTCGCGGCAAGGGGAAAACTGGTCGAGTCGTAGGACAGGACACACGAGCGTGACCATCCTGTTGAGCATTCTAATGACCCACCACTCGGTTCGAAGCCGAGCAGAATGTCCACGAGTCAGATCAGCCCATGCCAGATCAACATATAGCCAGGTGTCAGGTCTTTCGTGCGTGCCGGATCGCCCCCAGCTTCGCGGTCGGCTTCGCCGACACTCGCATCCCCGGCCGAGGTGATCGAGGATCACAATCCCCGACTTCGCTCCGTCAGGGCCAACTCCGCCGGGGCCCCGGGCGTCGCTCGGCTCGTGATGGTCAGACAGAAGCCCCGCCATGCGACGTCGCAGAGTACGGCCAGCAGGTTCGCCAGCCGCTCGGCCGTGCGGAGCCGGGACTGCTCGGCCCGGCAGTTTTATTGCTCCCTTGACCATGCCGATTGATACGGTGATCCCTTCGAGCCAGGAGGGGGCGGAGGATGGGAGCCAGGGTCTACGCATCTTCAACTTTTTCTGCTGTAAGCACTTTGGACAGGGAGTCGTCATCCCAGCCACAGCGCAACTGCCTGGTCTTGAGGCTGTCCCTAGAGGACTCTTCCTGCTTCAGCAGGCTGATGGCTCGTCCCCGGCGCGTCGCAGTGGTTCTTCC
>NZ_WEZF01000042.1 GCF_009177065.1 Tautonia marina | reverse complement strand
CGTAGCGATAGTGGTTGCCCCAGCCCCGCAGATAGGAGTTCAAGGCCCCCAGCTTCGCGACGATCGACTGGTTGCAGGTGGACCGGGCGGTGATGGCGAGCACCTTCGCCCGGAACTCCCGCACGGAGTCATCCGGGATCAGCAGCTTGGGCAGCCTGACCCTGGTGCCGGTCATCTCTCGTCGGATGTCGAACCCCAGGAACCGGAACCCATCGTTGACGTGCGTGATCCGCGTCTTCTCCTCCGAGAGCTCAAGCTTCAGCTCCGAGGACAGGAACTCCTGGAGGTCCCGCTTCATCGCCTCAGCCTGGGCCCTGGTCCCGTTGCACATCACCACGAAGTCATCCGCATCGCGGATGTGCACGAAGTTGGCCCGCCCTTCCCGACGCCGCTGCTGCCGCACCGCGCGCGGCAGTCGCGTCCGCCGTTCCAGGTATCGATCCAGCTTGTGTAGGTACACGTTGGCCAGGAGCGGGGAAATGATCCCGCCCTGGGGCGTGCCCTCCTGGGTGGCCGCGAACAACGAGCCTTCCATCACGCCGGCCCTCAGGAATCGCCACACCAGCCGGAGCAACTTCTTGTCCCGGATCCGACGCCGCAGGAGGCCGATCAGCTTCCTGTGGAGGATCTTGTCGAAGCAGGACTTGATGTCGCCCTCGATCACCCAGTGGTAGAGCCCTTTGTTGCTCGCCCGATGGAGGATCGTGGCCAGCGCGTCGATCGTCGAGCGGTTGGGACGGAAGCCGAAGGAGAGGTTGTAGAACTCCGCCTCGAAGATGGGTTCGAGGATCATCCGCACCGACTCTTGCACGATCCGATCCCGGATCGACGGGATCCCCAGGGGACGGAGCTTGCCATTCCTCTTGGGGATGTGGACCCGCCGGACCGGGTGCGGCTCGAACCGCTCGCTGCGCAGGTCCTCGGCCAGCTTCCGGAGGTTGCCCTCCAGATCGGCGTCGAACTTGCCCATGGTGATCCCGTCACAACCGGCAGTCTTGCTGCCGCTGTTGCGGGCGACACGATCATGGGCGGCACGCAGCCAGGTCGGCTCGTAGACCAGGTGGTACAGGTCGTACAGCCGGAGGTCCTTCCGCGATGCGAAGAGACCGAGTTCCGGTTCCGTCAGACGCTGCACCGACCACTCGCTGAGCTTCCTCTGTCGTTCACCGATCTCCATGGAGATCCCTCCAGTTCACACCCGGTGCTTGGGACGAGAGGAACTTCCCAACAGACTGCCGCCCTTCGCCATGTGGCCGGCTTTCCCGACCTCGGACTACTACGGCGGCTCCGCCACGACCGCGGGGCATCGGCGGACTGCCCGCCTTGGCATCCCCGCGGCCGCTTCCCGCATGACTGATGATGCACTCCGACGTGGTGACGTTGGTGCCGGTTTCTCGACAACCCGACCCGTTCACTACGGGCTCCCGATCGTGGTGCTGGGATAGTCCAGGTGGCCCAGCACACTTCCAGCGGACGACGAAATGATCCCCTGGCTGTCGGAACGGCCCCCTCGGGGTCCGTTCCCTGGATCGCCTCCCCGCCTCACCCCGTCGCCGAGGTAAGCAGAATATTGCGTGGAGGGAGCTTCGTTTCCCGAAGCTTGAAACCCGGTTCGTTTGGCTCACCATATCACCACTCAGCCAAGCCTTGCCTCTCGGCGGTCTGCTTCGCGCCTCACAAGGCCTTTCAGGGTCAGCTCTTTCACCGAGGACCGGCATCAGTCCCGGCTACGACCCAAGGGCTCAAGACGACCTGGAATCGTCAGGGGAAGGGTGTCCCCTTCCATTGCGTCATCAACCTCCACTGCGCACCTCGTCCACGAAGACCAGCGAGAGGGCCATCGGATCGGCGATCGCCAGCGCTTGCCGGGTGCGGGCCTCGGTCTCGCCCACCAGCGAACCCATGAGTGCGCCGACCTCCATCACGAGCGTCGGCCGGCCCACTTCCTGGCCCAGCGACCGCTCAAACGCGCTCTTGCCCGTGCCCGGAACCCCGAGGAGCAGCACTCCCCTGGGCCGCCCCCCCGCCGGGCGACCGGGGCGCAGGGCGCGGGAAGAGAAGGACTTCAGGGCGTCCAGGCATCCGCGGCCGGCGAAGCCCGCGCCGCCCCGATGCAGACGCATCAGGCCCGAGCGGGTCAGTGCTTGCGCTTTCAACTCCCAGAGCGTTTCGGGCTGCACCCGGCCGTGGCGCACGAGCGACAAGGCGACCGCCCCCTCGGCCTCCAGCCGGGTCAACCCGGCGGCGGCATCGAGCACCGCGTCACGCTCAGGCCCTTCGGCCGGCAGCTCGCCCGGCTCGGTGGCGATCGCGCGGGCGATCCCCTCCAGCTGGTCGCGGCCCGGCAGGGCATGTTCAATGACGACAAATTGCCGCTCCAGCTCCTGCGGCAACGCGACCGCCGGCGCCAGGATGACGATCGTGGTGCGATCCCGCTTGCCCCGCGCCAGCGCCGCGTCGAGCGCCGGGATCAGCTCGGCCGAGCCGAGCAGCCTGTACAGATTACGCAGGATGAGGAGGGCCGCCCCATCCCCCTCGCCGGGCGCAAGCCGTGAGAGGGCCCGCAACGCGGCCATCGGGTCGGACCCGTCGGCGACAAGCGCCCCCGGGCCGTGTGCCCCCGCATCGGACCCGTCGGTCGTGGGCGGTCCGGCTCGCGGGCCCCGCAGGCCCAGCTCCAGGTCCCATTCGGCCAGGGACCAGCCCCGAGCCCGGCAGAGCTCGGCCAACTCAGCCACGGCGTCGTCGTGCTCGAACGACGTGACCCAGAGGCTAGGAAAGGCGGCGCGGACGAGCTCAGCGACGCGCTCAGAAAGCGTCATAACGTCACTCCTGGAGATGTGGGATGTGGAGAATTCAGATCGGAGAACGCCGGTCGCCAACCCCCCGACGCACATAACGAACGGCCCAGGCCGGACGACCGTCGAGCGTCGTTCGGACCAGGACGCCTTGGCGCTGCAACCAGTAGGCGGCCGACGCGATCGTTGCGGAGATGATCTGCCAGCGACGGTCCAGCATGAGCTTCTGGTTCTCAAGGATCGTGTTACCGTCGCCGCTTGCTTCGGCCCTGGCCTTTGCTACCGCCGCTGCCGAACCGGAAGCGGTGCCTTCGCCAGATGGGCAGGTCCAGGTGCGATCCGTTCGTAAAGGCTCCGTTGTGGCGGCTGGGGAGGTCGTCGACCGGTATTTCGATGGCGTCATGACCATTGCGACCCTCGAGAAGATGATGCCCGTTGGCCTGGTGGGGCCGGTCCTCGTCGTCAAGCAAAGGCTCGGGCCCGTCGTCGTGGTGAGGAGCCGCAACCATCCCGAGGTCCTCATCGGGGCCGTCGTCCTCGAACGAGTCGGTGAGCGGCTGGACCTCATCGGCGAGATCGCCCTGAGGATGGTTCTGCGTCGATCTCGACAGGGCTCCGGACTCCGGCTCGACCAGTTGCCAGCGCCGCTGAAGCTTCGCCCGTGCCTCCAGCAGGGCGGCCTGATGGGACTGAAGCTTCATCAGGGGTTCGAGTGACCGGTCCTGCAGCTCTGGCGGCGGGCCTGTCAGGCCGTGATCGCGGGAGGCCCGATCGTGAGCAGCAAGCCTCGCCTGCAGGGCATGATGGCTGCGAAGCACCAGGTAGTTCACGAACCCGGTCGTCTCGTCCAGCACCGCTCGTCCAAAGGCGGCCGGATCGTCCTGCGCCCGGACGCGACTCGCCTGGAGTATCTGGTCCCAGAGCTCTTCCGCGTCGATCAGGCTCGGGCACGACCGTTCCAGCTCGGCCAGGAGTTCACCGTACCGGCCCTCGGCCGCCAGTCGGGCACGACGCTGGGGGCCGCTCTCGCGAGGCGGCAAGGCTTAGTCGATCGAGGGTTCAGGACGCATCACGCTTCTCCGCTCGCTGGAAATGGTCATCGCACCCAGAAGATTCCGCACGCCGACGGGCTCGTTCCAGGACCAGATGCAGGCCCTCCATGGCCTTCTGATCCTCAACGGTCCCGATCGCGGGCCGCGCCCACCACGCCGCGGCGCGGGAGCGGAGCCGAAGGGCCTTGACCGTCGTCGGGGACGGCCCGTCAACGAGCGTTGCGATCACCGCCCGGATGTCTGCCTCGTCCCGCAACTGCCCGAGGATCGCCCGCTCGAAATCTGCCCGCCCCGGGCCGGCCAGGTCGAGCCTCGCCATCCCGACCAGGCACCGCACGATCTCCCGTCCTCCCAGGAAGCCGAGCAGTTTCCAGAGCTGAGCCGGGTCGCACGGCGGCTGGCCCGGAGCCAGGCCAATCCCGACCTGATGGACCAGCGCGGCGTTCGTAAGTCTGCCCTCCAGATCGAAAAAGAGATGCATATACGTCCGGACGACCTCCGAAGGGACGCCGAGCTTCTCGGCAATTGCGCCCGGCGCTTCCCGGGCAAGGATCAAGGATTCGAGCCACCACCGGTCGGGCGGTCGGCCCGTGAACAGCTCGTGGGCCGCCGTCAGGTTCGGCATCCGCCGGCGAAGCTCGTCGCGATCATCGCGGCCCCGGCACGGGGCCAGTCGTCTTGCAAACCGAACCGTCACCTCGACCCAGGGATCGACCTGCGATCGGCGGACCGCCACCCCATCGGCAATGCGGGTAGCCAATTGCCAGCGCCAGTTCGCCGGTCGAGTCGGGTTCGTGGGAGACAGGCGAAACAGGGCGTTTGGGAGGGAGGAGGGACGGACCACACGATGGGATACTTTCGAGGGTACGGGGGGTCGAGAGGACGTCGCCGTGGCGGTCCCACGTCGATTGCCGGGCGACGACGCCGCTGGAGACAGCGTCGGGCTGAGAACAACGTGGGTCATGGAGGCCATCTCGGTTTGGCATCGTGATCTTCCGGCGCAACAACTTCATCATAATTGGGTGGCAACGGTTGCGCAAGCAAATCGCCTCACCCCTTCGGGTCCGCAGGCCCTCGACGTTGCCCTGAGGCCCGGGAGGGTGTTGTCGTGATTGCGTGACGTGTAACATCAGGAAGGAATCAAGGAATCCCTGAATATGCTCTTTCCCGGATCGGTCCCGTGCTGAAGCTGACGGCTTCGGTGCACCCGGCCGGGGAGGTCGATCTCCCGGGACTGTTCGCCCATGAACGACATCACGCGGATTCTCTCGGACATCGAGCAAGGCGACCCGCGAGCCGTTGAGCGGCTCTTGCCCCTGGTTTACGACGAGCTGCGCCGGCTCGCCGCCCGGCAACTGGCCCGCGAGGCGCCCGGGCAGACCCTCCAGCCCACCGCCCTCGTCCACGAGGCTTACCTGCGGCTCATTGGCCCCAGCCAGGTCGGCTGGGAAGGCCGCGGCCACTTCTATGCCGCGGCGGCCGAGGCCATGCGGCGGGTCCTGGTCGATGCCGCCCGGCGTCGGCAGAGCCTTCGCCGCGGCGGTGAGCTTCGGCGCAGGGAGTTGCTCGATGGCGACCTGAAAATCGAGCCCGACAGCGATAACATCCTCGACCTGGACGAAGCCCTCACCCGGCTCCGGGCCGAGGACCCCCGGGCCGCCGAACTGGTCACACTCCGAGTCTTCTCGGGCATGACCATCGAGGAGGTCGCCCAGGTTCTGGCGATCTCTCCCCGGACCGCGAACCGGACCTGGGCCTACGCGAGGGCCTGGCTGGGTCGGGAGCTTGGCGCCTTGGGGCCCGAAGGCGCAAATCATGAAGACGAAAAGCCTTGTGATTAATCTGCAGTAATTTGGCCCGCTTTGCTCCCGGATTACGCATGTCTTCTCACCGGGAGTTGACCGGGGGAGATGTGACCCATGACGAACAACCGCCTGGTTAATGAACGATCGATCTTCCTGCAGGTGCTGGAACTGGACTCGGCCGAGGCGCGGGCCGCCTTCCTCGACGAGGTGTGCGGGACCGATGCATCCCTGAGGCGGAAGATCGACGACCTGCTGGAGGCCCACGAACGTCCCCTCGGGTTGCTCGACCTGCCGGACCGAGACACCCCGACCGAACTGATGCCACCGGCCGGCGAGGGGTCAGGAATGTCGGTCGGCCCTTACACGCTGCGGGAGGTCATTGGCGAGGGGGGGATGGGCGTGGTCTATGTCGCCGACCAGCACGAGCCCGTCCGCCGTCGGGTGGCGTTGAAGCTGATCAAGCCGGGGATGGACTCCAAACAGGTGATCGCCCGCTTTGAGGCCGAGCGGCAGGCCCTGGCCCTGATGGACCACCCGAACATTGCCAGGGTCCACGACGCTGGGACCACCGAGGGCGGTCGCCCCTACTTCGTGATGGAACTGGTCAAGGGGCTGCCGATCACCGCGTATTGCGAGCAAGAACGGCTGGCGCTGCGCGACCGGCTGGAGCTGTTCATCCTGGTTTGCCGGGCGGTGCAGCACGCGCACCAGAAGGGGGTCATCCACCGGGACCTGAAGCCGTCGAACGTGCTGGTGACGGTGATCGACGGGGTGGCCGCGCCCAAGGTGATCGACTTCGGCGTGGCCAAGGCGACCGGACCCTCGCTGACCGATCGGACCGTCTACACCGCGTTCCAGCAACTGGTGGGAACACCGCTGTACATGAGCCCGGAGCAGGCGGCGCTCTCCGGGGTGGACGTGGATACCCGCAGCGACGTTTACAGCCTTGGCGTGCTCCTCTACGAGCTGCTCACCGGCACGACGCCGTTCGACCGAGAGCGGTTTCGCACGGCGGCGTTCGACGAGATGCGGCGGATCATCCGCGAGGAAGATCCGCCGACGCCGAGTTCCCGTGTCAGCACCCTGGGGACGACCTCGGATACGGGGACCGGGCCGCTCGACCGGCGCGAGCGGAGCCGACTCGGCAGAATGCTGCAGCGAGAGTTGGACTGGATCGTGCTGCGGGCCCTCGAGAAAGACCGCAACCGGCGCTATGAGACGGTCGGCTCCTTTGCGTCAGATGTGCGACGGCACCTCGACGGACAACCCGTGGAGGCGTCTCCCCAGTCGAGATGGTATCGGCTACGGAAGTTCACGAGGCGACATCGAGGGGTGCTCTCGACGACGTTGCTGGTCTTCCTGGCCCTGCTCGCGGGCATATCGGTGAGTCTTTGGCAGGCAATTAGAGCTCAGGAAGCGGCCGAGGAGGCTCGGCGTCGGGCGGAGGAATCGCAGAAGGTCATCGAATACCTGACCGAGGACGTCCTCGGCGCCACCGTGCCGGGTAAAGGCAGCGGCCGTTCGGTGACCATCGGCGATGTGCTCGACGAGGCCGACGCCGCCCTGGCGACTCGCTTCCGAGGACGGCCGCTCTTGGAGGCAAACGTCCGCATGGCCCTGGCCCGCACCCATTTCTACCTGGGGGAACAGGACTGGGCCGAACGGCACATTCGGCGCGCCGCGGAGTTGCGGTCCCAGCACCTCGATCGTCAGCATCCCGCAACGCTCGAGTCCCTGGCCGAGCTCGCCTGGGTCCTCTGCCAGGCCGGTTTCCGAGGGGAGGACATCGACATGTCTGCCGAGCCGATCGCCCGCCAGGTGGTCAACGCCCGCCGCCGGGTGCTTGGCTCTTCCCACCCCGATACGCTCCGGTCCGAGGTCATCCTGGCGATCCTCCTCGACCAACTTGGCCATCGCGAGGAGTCCGAGCACCTGGCGGCGCGGGCCGAACAGCTCGCAGCACGGGCCCTGGGTCCCCAGCACGAGAGTACCATCTGGGCGCGGCTCTTTCTGGGAGAGATCGTTGCCGAGCGGGGCGACCTCGCCCGCAGTGAGACTTTGCTACGCCAGGCTCTCTGGGGCAGTGAGCGGACACTCGGGGCGCTGGACCACCTGACCCTCAATATCCTCACAAAACTCTCCCACGTCGTCCTTCGTCGCGGCCGGGCCGACGATGCTCGGGTCCTGAGCTTCCAAGCGTACGACCGCAGCCGGCAGGTCTTCGGGCCAATCCACGTCCAGAGCCTATGGAAGTTGACACGATTACTGTCGCTCCTCCAGTCCATGGGCGACCATGCCGCGGTCCGGGACGTCTGTGAGGGATGGCTGCGCGATTTCCTCGCAATACCACACGAGATCAGCCCACGACTTCGTCTCCAGCTCGCAAGGTCTCTACGGGAAATTCTGGGAGCGCTGACCGGCTTGCCACAGGACATCCCGATCGACGAGAAACTCGTCGTCCGCGCCATCGAGAGGGCCTCTCAGATCGTTGACCTCCAGAATCCGGAGTGGGCCTTCTATCGCGCCCGCCTCTGCTCCCGCCTTGGTCTGGAGGCAGAGGTGGGACACTGGATCGACGTGGACATCCGCAACTCCGACGGCGATCCGCGCCTGCTGAACAAGACCGCCTGGAAGCTGGTGACCTCCGGGGATCCGGCGCTGCATGACCCGGCGAGGGCGGTGATCCTAGCTTCCGAAGCGGTTGAGCTCGCACCCGAGAAATGGGCGTACTGGGATACCTTGGGAGTGGCCGCATACCGCAATGGAGAATGGCAAACGGCGATCGAGGCCCTGGACCGATCGATGACGTTGCACGGGGGTGGGAATCCGGGGCAATGGCTCTTCCTGGCCATGGCGCACCACCGCCTCGGCCGGGCCGCCGAAGCCCGCTTCTGGCTCGACCGTGCGGTGGCCTCGATGGAGGAGAGCGCGACGAGCAGCGGCGAATTGAGCCGCCTCCGCGCCGAGGCGGAGGACCTGCTCGGAGTCGACGACCGGAATCAACGCCCCGAAGCCGGTTCGCAAGGTACGAACAGGAGTCCCCGAATCCCGAATCCCCATGACTTCAACCCCCTGATGTCCGCAATGTGTATTCCGAGGCAACCGGGCCGCGCCTGAAAAGTTCCTTCTGACCGAAATCGTTGATCACCGACCGGTCTGATCCGGGGCGTTACCGGTGCGCGCCCGACGTCCGGCCCTCGTCCCGACCGCTGACACCACCAGCCCTTCGGAGTGACCCCATGACCATCCGCCCGACCGCCCTCACCTCGACCACAACCCGGACCTCCCGCGTCCTCGATCGCGTTCAAAGGCGGCCCACGCCTCGACCGACCGTGCGGCGACGCCCAGCAATCGAACCGCTCGAGGTCCGGACCCTGCTCTCGGCCGGGGCACTGGACGAGAGCTTCGACGGCGACGGCCTCCTGACCACCACCATCTCCGACTACGACGCGGCGCTCGACGTGACGGTCCAGCAGGACGGCCGCGTCGTGGCGGCAGGATACGCCAAGGGGCCGGATGGCACCAATGATTTCACCCTGATGCGCTATCTCCCCGACGGATCGCTTGATCCGTCGTTCGGTGATTCCGGGCTCGTCATGACGGCGATCGGAAGGGCGACACCGTGGGTGGGAAGTGGCGACGAGAGCGTCCAGGATGTCGCCATCCAGCCGGATGGCCGGATCGTCGCCGCCGGAGGGACCGTCGATCGGAAGGGCGATCAGGAGCTGGCCCTGGCCCGCTACCTGCCCGACGGCACGCTCGACGCGTCCTTCGGCAGCGGTGGGATCGTGACGACCGACATCCGGCCGGACGGCGAGGACAAGGTGACCGACCTCGCCATCGACGCCCAGGGGCGAATTGTGGTGACCGCGAACAATTTCACCCTGGCCCGCTACCTGCCCGACGGGACGCTCGACAGTTCCTTCGGCAGCGGTGGGATCGTGGTGACCGAACTGGGCCCCATCGGTGAGCACGTCGAGGCCCTGGCGATCGATCCTCTCGGGAATCTGGTCGTCGCGGGTCGTATCAGCGGCCCCTCCTACACTTACAAGATGCTCGTGGCCAGGTTCGATGAATCCGGGGTCCTCGACACCGATTTCGGTGGCGGCGATGGTCTGGTCGTCGTCGATTTGGGTCCTGAGGGCGCCGAAGCTACTGGCCTGGCGATTCAGCCGGATGGGCGGATCGTCGTTGCTGGGACTTATGGCCTGAACCTCTCCTTCGCCGTTGTCGGCCTCGACACGAACGGGGACTTCGACACGACGTTCGGTGGCGGGGATGGTGTGGTGATGACCGCCGTCGGTGAGGGATCGAGCTCGAGCGCCAGCGACGTGGTGATCCGGGGCGACGGTCGGATCGTGGTCTCGGGGAGGAGCTACGGCCAGAGTGGACTGGACCTCTTCGCCCTCGCCGCCTACGAGGCCGATGGCTCGCTGGATTCCACGTTCGGGACCGGTGGGATCGTCACGACCGAATTCGTCGGCAAGGAGGCGTTCGCGCACGCCATGGCGATCGCGCCGGATGGCGACCTCGTGGTGGCCGGCGGGGCCCTCACGAGGGTAAATGGCAGTCCGAGCCTTTCGGACATCGCCGTGGCCCGATACGTCGGCGAGGGGATCACGGTCTCGCCCGCCTTCGGCCTGGAGACCTCCGAGAGTGGCGGGACGGCCCAGATCAATGTGGTCCTGAACACGGAGCCATCCTCCCCCGTTACGATCCAGCTCGCGACCGGCGATTCGAGTGAGGGCCTCCTGCTCGACCCGTCGACCAATACTCAGGTCGCTATCCTTTCACTCACATTCGACCCGACGAATTGGAGCACGCCGCAAACGGTCACGATCGTCGGACAGGATGATTCCGAGTCGGACGGCGACGTTTCGTATTCGATCATCGTCGGGACGGCCTCGAGCACGGATACCGCCTACGACGGGTTCGACCCTGCCGATGTCGGTGTCGTCAATCATGACGACGAACCCTCCGACGGAGGAGGTGGCGGCAAGGGCGGCGGCAAGGGCGGCGGGCCCAAGAATCTCACTGCCGCCTCCGAGGCCGGGCCCAGCTCCGACGCCGACCCGCTCTCCCGCTGGCAACTCCGCTTCGCCCTTCGATCGGCCCGGGCCTTCTGGCGAGACGCCGGCGCCGACCTTAGCCGCCTCGGCCCGCTCGACATTCGCATCGCCGACCTGCCCGGCACCACCCTGGGCCAGGCCGACGGCTCGACGATCACCCTCGACCGCGACGCCGCCGGCCACGGCTGGTTCCTCGACCCAACGCCCCTCGACGCCGCCGACGTGCCGGGCGACCGTATGGACCTCCTCACGGCCGTCACCCACGAGATCGGCCACGCCCTGGGCCTGGAGCACGACCACGACGAGGACGGCCACGAAGAAGCCATCATGGCCCCGATCCTCGGCCTCGGAACGCGTCGCGTGCCGACCGTGCGCGTCCCCGAGGTCGCCTCGATGCGTCTCCGCTGAGGCCGCCGACACCGGGGCGGGCGGTCGCAGCGTCCGCCCGCCTCGGCCTTGGGCTTCTGCTTCATCTCGGCTCGGTCTCACCACCGAAGTGGAGCATCTCGTGTCGATTGTGTGCGGCAATCGGGAGAGGAGGACTCCCGAGTTTCTGCACGTCCGGGCCGCCGACTCAAGCGATTTCGGCAAGTATACGCGTGTGATTTTTTGAAGATGTGACATTTCTCTGATCCATGCGAGGTTCATCTATGAAAAGAAACTTGTTTCATCACCCCTTGGATCAGCGCGAATCGGGCCCGCGCGGCCGATCCAGATCGGCCCGTTGTGCTCGCGTAAGTATCCTGACTCCAGGATGGTGCCTGGCCGTGGGGGCCGTTGTCGTGGCCGTAATTGGATTCGGGGATGCCCTCGAGCGGCTTGCCGGGGGAGGCCCTGATCGACGGGTCATCGGACGGAGCGAACGGCCGATCCCCACCATCGCCTTCACGCCGGACGACAACCAGGTCGCCACGCTGGAGGCTCTCGGCCGCCTGACCTTCTGGAAGGTCGACGGGGGAGGCCGCAGGGTCATCACGGGCGGGGATTCTCAGCGCATCCGGTGCGTTGCCTTCGACCCACGAGGGGATGCGGTGGGGCTGGGGTGCTTCGACGGATCGATCCGGTTCCAGGACTGGCGGACCGGCCGGGACTCCGGCCGCATCGAGGCCAGCGGTGCCTCCATCCAGGCCCTGGCCTTCTCGCCCAACGGCCGCTGCCTCGCCTCGGGTGACTCGAACGGCCACCTCACGCTCTGGGATGCGAAGACCAGGAAGCCGCTGCTGGACGTCGACGTCCACCAAGGCTCCGTGACCACGCTGGCCTTCTCTCCCGATGGGCGATGGCTCGCCTCGGCCGGTTATGACGGTCGGGTGATCGTGCGAGAGGCCGTGACCGGCGCCTTGCGCGCCTCAACCTCGTGCAGGTCGGGCGTCCTCGGTCCGCTGCTCTTCGCGCCCGACGGCGGAGCCCTCATCTGGGCGAACCGCTTCGGTGGATTCGTCAGAAGGTGGGACCTCAGTGCCGGCGGGGACATCCTGAGCCTGGAGTGCTCGGTCCAGGACATGACCCCGACGCCCGACGGTCGATTCCTCCTGGTCCAGATCGACGGCGAGCGGCTCTGGCAACTCGACGCCGCGACGCTCCGGCTCCGGCGTCGGCTCCAGTTCCCGGGGGCCACCCTCTGCTCGCTGGCCATCTCGCACGACGGGACCCGTCTGGCGCTGGGAGGATTGAACACCGTCGAGGTCCGAACCTTCGAGTCCGAGGGGTTCGCAAACGCAACCGAATGAAGCCGGCCCGGGTTCCAATCAGTGGGATCGGTTGTTCCCCAAATGCGATGCTCCGCCGCCGGGTTTGCCGAGCAGCTCGCGTCATTCTCCCTGACCGACCTTGCCGCGATCGTCGCGTCCCTGGAACGTCGGGTCGCCCACATCGACGAGCAGCTCGCCGGCGGCGGTTGGGCGCCGGCTACGAGGCCTGGCGGTCCCGCACCGAGCGGGTGAGGAAGCACCTCACCGCCAAGTTGCGGATCGCCCGTCTGCGCTATCACACCGTCGAACGCCTCATTCACGTTCCGGTCGTCACTGGCTGATCCCGGGGCTGGGCATAGCACCCGGCGATCAGGGTCCGAATCCTGCCTCGGACCGTCTGGAAGTAGCACAGGCTTGCCCGGATCGATCGCTTCAGGTCGGCCAGCTCGTCGAACAGGCGGTTGTGCGTCGCCCGACGTCGCAACAGTTTCCAGAACCGCTCGATCACGTTGAGCTGGGGGCTGTAGCTTGGCAGACGGTAGAACTCCAGGTGCGGGTGCTCGGCCAACGCCTCGTCGATCGGCTTGCCCCGATGCCACGGGGCGTTGTCGATGATCAGCACCACCCGCTTGTGCTCG
>NZ_WEZF01000041.1 GCF_009177065.1 Tautonia marina | reverse complement strand
CACGGCCCAATGGCTGCGGATCGACTCGTTGAGCAGCTTGGCATCCGCCGGGAGGCTGCTGAGGTCGTACCGCTGCTCCACGGCCAGCGTATCCCCAATGAACCGCTCGCTCTCGATGAGCACGACACTGCGTAGGTCGGCCCACTCTTCCCGGCCTCCCAGCCAGTCGAGGTCCGAAGTGACCCAGCACCGGCGGCACTCGTCCCGGCCATGCCCATCCTCCCACTCCCGGTGGTAGCGGATGCCTTGCTCCTCCCTCCCGTGGGCGCAAGCCCGGTCGAAGAACGCCACGACCTGCCCGAAGAAGTGCTCGTGGTTGTCCTTCAGCGCCAGGACGTCATCGGCCCTCTCCTCCCGGATGGTGCGGGCGATCTCCTTCTGGCAGCTCATGGCGTCGATGGTGACGATCGCCCCGGAGAGCTCCAGCATCTTCAGCAACTTGGGGATGACCGTGATCTCGTTGGACTTCTCGTCCACGGCGACCTGGCCCAGCAGGAGGTGGTTGGCCGTGGCCCAGGCGTGGACCAGGTGCAGGGCGGACTTGCCCCTGGCCCGATCGAACGAGCGACGCAGGCGCTTGCCGTCGATGGCGACGACATGCCGTCCGGTCGTCTCGTGAAGGGCCTCGACCCAGCCGAGGAAGCATCGCTGGATTCATCGGGGTCGAGCCGCTCGAAGAGGCGGCGGGTGGTATCGTGCGACGGGATGCCGTTGGTCAGCGTCAGGAAGGTCTTCAACCAGGCGTGCTTGGCGTGGCCGAAGTCCTCGATGTCATCCCAGGTCTCGGCCCCTGCGGTCACGGCACAGATGGCGATAGCCACGATGTCGAGCAGGTCGTGGAGATTGGTGCGGTCGATGCGGGGATCGGTCAACTCGGCGAAGTTGAAGATGAGGGATGTGTCCTGTTCGGCCATCATGGGGCTCCTCCTCGGGGCTCGTTCGGGACGAGGAGGATTACCACAACCGGGAGCCATACACCACCTTTCGGCGACGGATCAGCGGCTTCTCATGATACTCCGACCCTGCCCATCCAGACCTCCCCAGGCGCGGCTCTCGATCCACAGCGGTTCGGCGGGAGAGCGATCGAACAGATTGGTGATCCAACACAACGGCTCCTCCTGAGACTCATCGGAGGGGTCGGTCACATCGGTAAATCCCCAAAGATTGCCGAAGAACCGGCCATCGGGTCGGACCCAGTTGATCCGGTTCTTGGGGACCCAGTGCCCTTCCTGGTCCGTCTCGAAGAACGTGCCGTCCGGGTTCACACAGACCCCGTTGGGTGCGCGGAAGCCGGTCACAAGGATCTCCGTCGTCGAACCATCCCGGCTGACCCGCAGCAAGGTTCCGTGGTGGGGAAGAATCGCCGTCTGAGCGTGGCGGGCCCCCTTCGCGTAGAGAAAGTTCCCGTCCTCGTCGGTTTGCAGCCCCATCGCAAACTCATGGAAGTGCTCGATGACCTGGTGGTCGCTGTTGAAGCATTCATAAAAGTCGGTTTCGCCGTTTCCATTGAGGTCTCGAAGGATCGCGATCTGGTCCCGGCAGCCGACGAAGATCGCCCCGTCGACCACTTTCAATCCGAGCGGCTGGAACAGGCCGCTGGTGATCCGACGCCAGGTCAGTTGCCCGTCGGCCCGGTCGAGCCCGGAGACCCGCCAGACGTCGCCGTCCCAGGTGCAGGCGGCCATCGCATCGCCGCCAGGCAGGAAGTCGAGCCCGCTGAGACGGAGCTGCACGCGCCACGGGTTCTCGGACGGGACCGGCAGGGTGTCCACGGCGAACGGCCCGTCCTCCGAACCGGATTCGAGGCCGACGATCGATTCCTCCTCCCAGCGTGGTGGGCCGACCTCGGTCGTCATCGCGGTCAGGTCAAGCGGCCTGGCCTTCTCCGACACCGTCGCCGCGAGCATCTCGGGGGCGGCCCCGCGCTCAAGGCGGGTAATCCAGACCGTGAACCGAAGGCGATCCTCCCCCGCCGGGACGCGCAGCAGCAGGTGTCCGCCTTCCGTCGCCCAGTGCGTCCCGCGAGCCATTCCCAGCAGACCGACGACTCGAGCCGGTCGATCATCGTCCGAGGGGTCTTCGAACACGACTACGGAACCCTTCCCGAACATGCCGACTTCGGACTCCTTGTCGGGCAGTCGGAGCAAACGGAGGGTCATCGGGGTGTCTCTCGGGCCGATCTCGATCGACCGGAGGAAGACCGGTCGGTCGTGTCGGAGAGGCTGGTGCTTTCCAGCACCTCGGCGTTGCCGACCGTGTATGAGAGGATGGTCCGATCTCCCGCGTCGTATCGCCCCCGGTAGCGACCCCAGGATCGGGACAAGGGGCCGTAGGCTTTGCCGTTGCGGAACTGGCCCTCGGCGAACTGCAGGGAGGTCGGCATCGATCCCGGCTGTTCGCGGGTCCCGTGGCAGCTCGCACAGTTCCTCGCATACAGGAGCGCTCCGCGGCGGAAGGCGTCGTCGTCGAGGGCGGCGATCAGGCCGGCGTGATCGAGGTCGGCCTCGTAGGCCGGCAGGGGAGGGTTGATGACCGAGGGGTCCGGTCGCAAGGATCGGGCGCGAGCCGGGCCGAACTCGGCCGCCTCGATCAGATACGAGGCCAGGTCGAGGAACTGCTGGCGATCGGCCATCAGGTTGACCAGGCCGGTGGGCATGATCGAGTTCCGGGAGGTCGCCCGCTCTTCGATCTCCGCCTTCGGGATGACCAGCTCACCACCGCCCTGGGTCGCGCCTCGGAGGACGAGGGCTCCTCGCGTTCCTCCCCCATCAGGCCGGTGAGGACCTCCCCGTTGATCCGGGCGATCGTCACCGTCTCAAAGCCCTCCCGGATCGTCTCCGAAGGGTCGAGCAGCGATCGGACGACATCGGCCGCGGTCGTTCCCGGCGCCGGTCGGGCCAGGTCAGGCCCCAGTGGCGACGCGCCGTCCGGCCCACCACAGGAGTGGCAGAGGACGCAAGCCAGCTGCGGCTGAGCACACAGGGCCGCGCCCCGGATCGGATCGCCCTGCAATCGGATCGCCCTGCAATCGGGCCTCCTCCACGAGCGCGAGCGGCCCCTCGCGGAGCAGTTCCGTCTCCAGAATCACCGGCTGGGCCATCGCGGTCTGTGGGGGTGCCGCGAGGAGGACGGAGAGACAGGTGACACCCCAGGCAGTCGTTCTGAAGCAGACCATCGCGGACCCCGGCTGGGAACACTCGACGGGCCAAATGCTCGTCATCACGGGCAACGGGTACGAGGCTATTGATCCGGTCCGAGTCGTCGGATCGTGATGGGTGCCACTCTACCTCCGGGAATGCCGCTCCGCCTCCCGTTCCTCGGAAGCAACCGAGCACGATCCGGTTCCGGACAGGCAGAGTGACGTGAGTGTCCCCAGGAATGGGCTGTCGCCTCCCGGAACCTGGGCCCTCGAGATTGATCGGAAACGGCGGACGCTCGGGGAGACTCCTCGCGGATCTCCACCAGCTTCTCACCCGAGCTTCCGGATCCAGAGAGGGAGCAAGTCGATCGGAGGAATCGCTTGGTTGGTCCTTAGCCCCGCCAGCGACTCCGAGTGTTTCCCCAGCAGTCACCACCCGGTTTGGCCCGGACACCACACAAGGCGATCCGGGATCCTCTCGGGGGTCGAATGCGGCGCCGGATCGTTCAGCCGAACCCTGAGGGGTGAGACGTGGTCAGGAGGCCTCGGGTTGCGCGTGCGGTTGCATTCGGGAGAGCCGGAGTTTGCCGTCGTGGTGGGCGGTGGCCAGGTGCAGACCGTCCGGATGCAGGTCGAGCTCGCGGGCCGTGTTCGGCAGCGAGAAGCGGTGAAACTCCTCGTCGGGCTGATCGGGACGATAGAACAACAGGTGTCCGCCGCCGGAGCCTCCCACGGCGACGGCGAGGAATCCGTCAGGGTGGAACCGGACTCCCCAGGCGACCCCCTTCAACCCCCCCTGGGCCTTCAGCAGGCCGATCTGCTCGCCTCGGAGCCCGTCGTAAAGCACCACGGCCGGATCATTGACCGCACCCAGCGGGTTGGTCGCGTTCAGCAGGCCGGCGCAGGCGAGCCGGTCGCCCGAGGGGCTGAAGGCAAGGTCGCGGACCCCGCCGAGGCGTTGGACGAGCCGGGTCGCAAGCGCTTCTTCAACCGGCGACGGAAACGGGACCCGCTGGGCGGTGGGTTCGCCTGCACGTGGCGGACGCGGTGGATCAAGGTGGCGGCGGAAGAGATCACGCGGACGCGGCGGGTGGTGATGCGGCTGTCGGGGAGCTGGCCGCACCTGGATCAGTTCCTGCAGGTCAGCCGGGCGGTGATGGGTCTCCTGTATGGGATAGCCGCCCCGCCCCTCGTCTTCCCTCATAATACCACCAACGCCGTTATCACCGCCCCGGGGAGGGGGCAGGTCCGTCCTCAGCGCACAGGGGGATCGGCTCAAGCTTGACTCATCAATGCGGAGAGACAGTGCGCGGCAGGAGATGAATTATCCGGGATAGGTGCTCGACCTGCTCGAAGACGCCGACGGCCTCGCCGGCGAAGCAGGTGACGAGGCGGAGGTTGCCATCCAACTCGGCCCGGAGGGCCATCACCTGCTGTTCGGTGAAGTCGCGGTCGCTGAACGTGCGGATCAGGTAGGTGCCCGCCGCGCTGCCCGTGTCGATGGCGGGGAAGTCGCTCAGGTCGTCCAGCAGCATTGATCCGAGATCTCCGACGTGCAGTTCCCGGGCTCCGCCGCGGATCAGACTCGGGCAATGAGTCAGTGCCGCCGCGACGGCCGGGTGGCGTGGCGGGAGAAGGTCATCCGTCGTCAGCAACGGGGCCAATCCCGTCGAGGAACTGGTCGACGAGGGCGTGGAGCCTGGCCAGGCGACGCGCTGTCGCGGCGTTCGAGGCCGAATCGAGTAGGTCGTTGATCGCGAGGTCGTTCCGGAGTGCGATCGGCAGGGTGTTGGGGATCGCCCGGACTGGAGGAAGCTGCAGGCGGATGGTCTGGTCGCCGCCTCCCGATGTGCGGAGCGCCCAGAGCCCTTCCGAGGGCCGGAAGGTGGCGATGTCGGCCCGGCCGTCGCCGTCGTAGTCGGCCGGCACCGGCTGATCCGTCCCGGCCGCGCCGAAGGCGACCCGGTAGGCGCCGCCGGTCGAGAGTTGGATGAACCACTCGGCGGCGCCGGGGGTCAGATCGCTGGAGGGCCGGAAGGTGGCGATGTCGGCCCGGCCGTCGCCGTCGTAGTCGGCCGGCACCGGCTGATCCGTCCCGGCCGCGCCGAAGGCGACCCGGTAGGCGCCGCCGGTCGAGAGTTGGATAAACCACTCGGCGTTGCTTGGCCGGTAGACGGCGAGGTCGGTGATGCCATCGCCGTCGTAATCGGCCGGGACCGGGACATCGCCGGGCAGCCCGAGGGTCGTCGACGGCTCGACTCCCGAGCCGTCGACGACGGTGAACGTCGCCGATCCCGGGACGAACAGGGCCAGCTTTGCCGTGCCGTCGCCGGACAACTGGGCCGGGCTGTTCGGGTCGGAGACGACCGCTCGGACCGGTTCTGAGGCGATCGAGGCGTTCCCGCCCGCGTCGGTCGCCGCACCGGCCGCGACGGCGACGCTCACCGACCCCGGGCCGATCGGCATCAGCCGGGCCGTATAGGTGTCCCCCTCACCGGAGATCCCGACGATCCTGAAGTTGCTCACCACCAGGCCCGAGGCGTTGAAGCCGATCACCGGCTCGCTGAACACGATGGTGACGCTGGCCTCGACACCTTTCCTCGGGTGAGTGAGACCGGAGACGGACGCGGTCGGCGCGGTGGAGTCGAACCAGATCGACAGGGCCTGGGCCGACCCGGCGGCGTTGCCGGCGGAATCGGCAATCCCCGAAGGATCGAGCTGGATGGTCACCAAACCGTCGGCCTCGGGCACGACCCGGAAGGTCGCCGTCCGGCCGTCGAACGACAGGTCGGAGGCCGAGCCGTTCGAGACCTCGACACTCGCCAGGCTGAAGCCGATGACCGGCTCGCCGAAGTCGATCGTCACGGCGGCCGATGCCGCGTTCGTCGGCCCCGAGACGGGCGACGAGATCACGGGGCCCGGGGCCGTCCGATCGCTTTCGATCACGACCTGATTGCTGGCCAGGCTGGGGTTGCCGGTCGCATCGGCCGCCGCCGCCGCATTGATCGACACGGTCACGGGGCCGTCTGCCGTCGGGATCACGGAGAAGGTGTAGGTGGCCCCGACCCCGGAGAAGTCGACCACCATGCCGTGATCAACCTGGATCTCCGATGCCGAGAAGCCGACGACCTCCTCGCTGAAGATGACGACGAACGGGATCGAGGCCAGATTCGTCGGGCTCGCCGCGGAAGTCGACAGCACGACCCCCGGCTCGACTCGCTCGATGGTCAGGGTCGTCCCGGAGGTGTATCCCGAGGCAAGGGCGTTGCCGGCCTGGTCGGCGATCCCCGTGCCCGAGCCGTTCAGGTCCAGGCGGATCGTGCCCACGCCCGACAGCGAGCCGATGGTGACGGTGTAGGTCGTCCCCGACCCCGTCACGCTGGCGACCACCCCCGACGCCGTGCCGGTGGCGGTGACGGAAAAGTCCGAGGCGTCGACTCCCGTCACCGCCTCGCTGAAGGTCACCGTGTACTCGACGCTGCTCGCGCCGGTCGGCGAGGGGGAGGTCGAGACGATCGACGCGACCTCGGGTGGAGTGACATCCGGGATCAGGAACGTCTGCTCGGCGGCGAAGGTGCCACCGGCCAGGGCGGCGTCGACCGCCTGGACGCTCCAGTAGTACGTCCCGGGGCCGAGGTCGCTGACGTCGAAGGTGATGCTCGTCCCCTGGATCGTCCCCCGGAAGGCGATCCGGCGGAATCCGGTGCCCGTGTCGGCCATCGGCGAGGCGACGTCGACGCCACCGGAGGTGCTGCCGATGGTCAGCACGTAGCTCAGGGCGCCGGCGGCCGTCTCGGAATCGGTGGCGGCGTCCCAGGAGAAGGCGATCGTGCCGTTGTTGTTATTCACCGACTGGAGGTTCGTCGGCGCCGTCGGGGCGGTGTTGGCCGTCGAGCCGTCGTTGCGGTAGAGGCGCGTGTAGCGGATGTTCGAGTTCCCGCTCCCCGTCATGAGGAGGTCGAGGTCGCCGTCGCCGTCGTAGTCGCCCCACGCCAACGAGCCCTGGCGGAGGATCTGCAAGGGGGCGTTGATGTCGGTGAAGGTGTCCGAGCCGTCGTTCCGATAGATGCGGCTCGTGATCGCACCGGAGACGGTCCCGAGGATGGCGAGGTCGAGGTCGCCGTCGTTGTCGTAGTCGCCCCAGGACACCGACGAGTCGTAGAAGCCCGGCAGGCCGGCGGAGATGTCGGTGAAGGTATCCGAGCCGTCGTTCCGGTAGATGTTGGTCGCCCCGCCGGCCGAGACGAACCCGGAGACGATGAGGTCGAGGTCGCCGTCGCCGTCGTAATCACTCCAGGCCACCGAGGCGCGCTGGGCGCCCACCAGGCCGGCATTGATGTTGGTGAAGGTGTCCGAGCCGTCGTTCCGGTAGATGTGGGCCACGTTCTGGAACGAGTTGTTGCGGCCGGACATCAGGAGGTCGAGGTCGCCGTCGTTGTCGTAGTCCCCCCACGCCACCGCAGCGCGATAGAGGCCGTCCAGCCCAGCATTGATGTTCGTGAACGTGTCGTCGCCGTTATTCCGGTAGATGAGGGCGTTCCTGGTGCCGGTGGAGGCCTGGCCGGCGAGGAGGATGTCCAGGTCGCCGTCGTTGTCGTAGTCGCCCCACGCCACCGCGGAGGACGCGAGCCCCAGCAGGCCGGCGGAGATGTCGGTGAAGGTATCCGAGCCGTCGTTCCGGTAGACCCGGCTCAACCTCAAACCGCTCGACCCGCCTCCCGACATGAGGATGTCGAGGTCGCCGTCGTTGTCGTAGTCCCCCCACGCCAGCGACGAGTTGGAGATTCCCGTCAGGCCGGCGTTGATGCTGGTGAAGGTGTCGGAGCCGTCGTTGCGGTAGACGTGGCTCTCGTGCCCATTCGAGGCGTTCCGCCCAGTGATGAGCACGTCGAGGTCGCCGTCGCCGTCGTAGTCGCCCCACGCCAGCGACGAGTACCGGAGGCCCACCAGCCCGGGGTCGATCTCGCTGAACTGGCTCGGGGTGAACGATTGCTCGGCCGCGAAGGCACCCCCCGCCAGCGCCGTGTCGACCGCCTGGACGCTCCAGTAATACATCTGGCCGAGGGTCAGGCCGTCGATCGTCCAGCTCGTCCCCTGGACCAGGCCCCGGAAGGCGACCTGCCGCTCGCCGGTCGAGCGGTCGGACATCGGCGCGACCGTGTCCACGACGCCGCTGGTCGTGCCGATCGTCACCACGTAGCTCAGGCCGGCCGAGGCGGTCTGGGTGTCGGTGCTCGCGTCCCAGCTCAGCGTCGCCGACGTGCCGCTGACGTTCGCCTGCAGGTTCGTCGGCGCCGTCGGGGCGGTGTTCGCCGTCGAGGCGTTGTTGCGGTAGAGCCGGGTGGTCGCCTCCCCCGTACTTTGCCGGCCGGCCATGAGGATATCGAGGTCGCCGTCGCCGTCATGGTCGCCCCAGACCGCCGACGCGAGATAGATCCCCTCCAGCCCGGCGTTGATGTCGGTGAAGGTGCCCGAGCCGTCGTTGCGGTACACCCGGCCGGAGTATGTGCCCGAGGATTCCTTCCCGGTGAGGAGGATGTCGAGGTCGCCGTCGTTGTCGTAGTCCCCCCAGGCCGCCGAGCCGGCGTAGAGGCCTGGGATGCCGGCGGAGATATCGGTGAAGGTGTCGGAGCCGTCGTTGCGGTACACCCGGCCGGAGTATGTGCCCGAGGATTCCTGGCCGCTGAGGACGATATCGAGATCGCCGTCGTTGTCGTAGTCCCCCCAGGCCGCCGCCGAGACCTGGAGCCCCGTCAGGCCGGCGGCAATGTCGGTGAAGGCGTTTTCGCCGTCGTTGCGGTAGACCCGGCTGAGCACCTGGCTCGTGGAGGTGCGGCCGGTGAGGAGGATGTCGAGGTCGCCGTCGTTGTCGTAATCGCCCCAGGCCACGCGCCCGATCCAGAGGTCCGGCAGGCTGTCGGCGAACGACGTGAACGTGCCGCCGTCGTTGCGGTAGAGGTAGGTCTGCGGCACGTTCATCGAGTCGCGGCCGCTGATGAGCAGGTCGAGGTCGCCGTCGTTGTCGGAGTCCCCCCAGGCCACCGCAGAGTTCCTCAGGCCAACGAGGCCGGCGGAGATGTCGGTGAAGGTGCCCGAGCCGTCGTTGCGGTAGATCCGGCTGGTCGGCACACCCATCGAGTTCTGGCCGGTGAGGATGATGTCGAGGTCACCGTCGCCGTCGTAGTCGCCCCAGGCCGCCGCCCCCCGGATGAGCCCCGGCAGGCCGGCGGAGATGTCGGTGAAGGTGCCCGAGCCGTCGTTGCGGTAGATCCGGCTGATCGACGTGTTGTCCTGGAGCTTCCCGACGATCAGGGCGTCGAGGTCGCCGTCGTTGTCGGAGTCCCCCCACGACACCGAACCGAGGTCGACGGCCGGCAGCCCGGCGGACACCTCGGTGAACTCTCCGGCCAGGACAATCCGGGCCTCGAGGGCCTCCAGAGTCGGTCGCCCCCGGCGAGCGTCCCGAGCCATCCGGCCACGGCTCCGAAGGTCGGTGGGGCGGTTCGGAGGAGGGGCGGTCGGGCGGCGTCGCATCGGCCTACGTCTCATGTCGTGGTCTCGGGGGACTGCGAGCCGGGATGCCACGCCCCTTGGCCACGTCGCCGAGGGGAGGGTAGTTCGCACGGGGCGATCCGGCATCGTAGGGTGAGTGTGGGCAGTTCAATCACACTGTAGGACACGTTCTTCCGCCGGGGAAATGCTCATGCGTCCGCCTCGATGCCCTCAGAACCGGCGGGATCGACGCACCAGGGGAGGACCGTTCATGGCGAACGCAATTGTCGACGTGGATTCGGGTTCCGAGGCCGTCGGGTCCGGGCCGGGGTGCGGATTCCGGATGCTGACCTCTCGGGGGTTCGTGGAGTGGCTGGCCCGAGAGCGCCTGAGCCTGGCGGTGACGACCTACCAGCGCGGCGGGCTCTTCCTGCTCGGGACCAGGCCCGGGCCAACGCTGGGCCTCTGGGCCGCCGCCTTCGGCCGGGCGATGGGCCTGCACGCCACCGATCAGACGATCTGGATGGCCACCGCCACCGCCCTCCGCCGCTTCGAGAACGACCTGCCGCCCGGGAGGGTCGAGGACGGCTTCGACCGCGTCTACGTCCCCCGGGTGGGCTATACCACCGGCGACCTCGACGTGCATGACCTGGCCGTCGACGCCGACGGCCGCCCCGTCTTCGTCGCCACCCGCTTCGGCTGCCTGGCGACCGTCTCGGACCGCTTCAGCTTCGAGCCGGTCTGGAAGCCCCCCTTCCTCTCGGCCCTGGTCCCCGAGGACCGCTGCCACCTCAACGGCCTGGCCCTCGAAGACGGCCGGCCGAAGTACGTCACGATGGTCGGCACCAGCGACGTGGCCGACGGGTGGCGAGAGCACCGGGTCGGCGGCGGCCTCGTCATGGACGTCTCCTCGAACGAGATCATCTGCCGGGGGCTGTCGATGCCCCACTCCCCCCGCCAGATCGGCGGCAAGATCTGGCTTCTGGAGGCCGGGACCGGCCACCTCGGCTTCGTCGATCCGTCCACCGGCCGATTCGAGGAGGTCTGCTTCCTGCCCGGCTTCGCCCGGGGCCTGGCGATCAGCGGCCGGTTCGCGGTCGTCGGCACCTCGATGCCCCGCCGCGACCCCTCCTTCGAGGGACTCCCGCTCGGCCAGAACCTCCGATCCCGGTCGACCTCGCCCCGGTGCGGGCTCCACGTCATCGACCTGGAGTCCGGCTCGGTGGTCCACTGGCTGCGATTCGAGGGCCCGCTCGAGGAGCTCTACGACGTGGCGGTCCTGGCGAGCGTCGTTCGCCCCAAGGCGTTGAGCTTCAGCCGTCGATCCACTGTCGGCCATCGCATCCGGTTCGAGGCCGGGGACCAGGGCCCTCGCCATTTCGTCCCGGTCGCCTGATCGCTGGTCTCGGACAGTACTCTGCTCCCAGGGAAACAAAGAGGCGAAGGTCCTGATCGAGCGGTGGCGGATGCGGTACAACACCGTGCGCCCGCACAGCAGCCTGGGGTACCGCCCGCCCGCGCCCGAGGCGATCGTGCCGTGGACGCCGGCCTTCGGAGCTTCGCTCCTCGGCCCGGCGTCTATGGCCAGGGCGGTCGGGGAACTAACATAGAGGCTGGCAGCATCGGTGATCCTGCTGGCGAATTCTTCAGGTCCACGGGTATCCCTGCTACTCTTCGTTCGAGCGGAGCCCCCTCGAATGGAGTTCACCCATGTCCTTGCACCCTCAGCCCATCGAGCCGGTCCCCGACGACACGGCGCGTGTCGCTCGGGCCGCCTTCCCCACGGCAACACTTACATGGCCCTTCGCGACGAGTTGGGGACCGTCTTCCGCGACGAGGACTTCGCCGCCCTATTCCCCACCCGCGGTCGGCCCGCGGAGACGCCATGGCGACTGGCCCTGGTGACGGTCTTCCAGTTCATCGAGGGCCTCTCCGACCGACGGGCTGCCGACGCGGTCCGCGGGCGGATCGACTGGAAGTATGCACTGAGCCTGGGGCTCGACGACTCCGGCTTTGACACCTCGGTCCTGTGCGAGTTCCGGGCGCGGCTGGTCGACGGCTCGGCCGTCATGCCCGACGGGAGTGGGTCGAGCGCTACGGCCGGCGGCCCGAGGAGTCTCGGCTGCCCGCCTCCGAGGAGGGCCGACGCGCCCTCGCCCGGCAGGTCGGCATAGACGGCCATGCCCTGCTTGCAACCGCCTACGGCCCCGGGGCCCCGTCGCGGGTGGCGCGGTCGCCGGCCGTCGAGACATTGCGCCGGGTCTGGGTCCAGCACTTCTGCGTCGAGGAAGCCAGAGGGATACGCTGGCGGACCGAGGGGGACGGCGTCCCGCCGTCCGCGGTATCGATCAACTCGCCGCATGACACCGAGGCCCGGTATGGCAAGAAGCGGTCGACGGTGTGGGTCGGCTACAAGGCCCACCTGACCAGGGCCGCCGCATCAAGCAGGCGATCTGAGGTAGCCTGGGCGAGCGTCGCGGGCGTACAACGGGAGGTCCTCACACGGCTCACCCCACCGACCTCCCGCGACTCGACTCGATCATGCCCAGCGACCAACCCACCACCTTGCACGACCACTTCCGGAACCTGACCGACCCCCGGGTCGAGCGGACCCGCAAGCATCCGCTGATCAACATCGCCTTCATCGCCGTCTGCGGCGTCCTCTCCGGGGCCAATTCCTTCGCCGCCATCCACGAGTTCGGCATCGATCGCCGGTCCTGGCTGGCCCGCTTCCTCGACCTCGACAGCGGCATCCCCTCCGAGGACACCCTCCGCCGCGTGCTGGCCCGGCTCGACCCGGCGGCCTTCGAGAAGGCCCTGTTGAGTTGGATGCAGGCCGTGCAGGAGGTCACCACCGGGCGGTTCGTCGCCATCGACGGCAAGACCTTGCAGGGCTCCTCCGACCGGCGGGACGGCAAGGTGGCGATCTACATGGTCTCGGCCTGGGCGACCGAGAACACGCTCTCGCTCGGGCAGGTTGTCGTCGACGAGAAGTCCAACGAGATCACGGCGATCCCCGCGTTGCTGGAGGTGCTCGACCTCTGCGGGGCGATCGTGACGATCGACGCGATGGGCTGCCAGAAGGAGATCGCCGCGACGATTCGAGGACGCGACGGCGACTACGTGCTGGCCGTCAAGCAGAACCAGCCGACGCTGCAGGAGCGGGTCCGCGAGGCGATCGACGCGGCCCTGGAGCAGGATGCCGAGCGGATCGACGAGCATCGGACCGAGGAGACGGGGCATGGCCGTCGGGAGGTCCGCACCTCTGCCGTCTTCCCGGCCCCGGAGGGTGTCGATCCGGAGGGCCTGTGGCAGGACCTGAGTGCCGTGGGGGTGACGTTCTCGGAGCGAACCGATTGCCGGGGGTGAACCCGCCTGGAGGGCCGCTATTACATCCTGAGCCGGCAATTGTCCTCCCAGGAGTTCGCCGCCGCGGTTCGGGGCCACTGGAAGATC
>NZ_WEZF01000040.1 GCF_009177065.1 Tautonia marina | reverse complement strand
TTGCTCTGGCGCGATGCCCGTCTCGCCTACTTCCCCACCGCCGGCACTCCCTCATGCCCCGACGCCCGTTCTCGCCTGCTCGCCCTCGTCACCGCCACCATCGCCCGGCTCGAAACCCTCCGCCCGCTCGTCTGGGACGACCTCGACCGCCCCGAGGCCGAGGCCATCGAGGTTGCCTCGCTCGTCGATACCTCCAAGGACGGCCAGCTTCGCCACCGTTACCGCCGCGACGCCTTCCGCGACTTCCACAAATCCCTCAACGCCCTGACCCGCCTCCGCTCCGAACGCTCCAAGAACGACGCCCGCGAGCAGAAGATGATGCAAACCTCCCGCACGCATCACGCCGAGCGTCCCGCCTTCGTCCCTCCCCCGCCCGATTCCCGAAACGAACCACCTCCGGCCCCCGAATCCTCGCCCGAAGATCGCCGTAACCCACAATCGGTCAGCGAGATCCGCAATCCCTCGCCCGACGCCTCCTCCTCCCCCGATCCGCGCACCCTGGGGCGCACCGACGGGCGCACCGAGGCCGCTCGCCCCGCGAATGAGGCCCCTTCGCCCCCCTCCGGCCGCCCGATCGCCCCGCCTCGGGGCTCGGAACACGGCCCAGAGGTTCGCTGAGCCCCCCGCATCTCCCTTCGATGAGCCTTGCGACCCCGATCCCTCGATCCGGAGCCGATCGTCGTCTGCATCCATCGAACATGCCAGGATCATGCGATCCTCTTGAAATCGTGGTACGATCCGCCCTCGGTTTCAAGACAACGGGCCCCGAACCGGACGCCCCGACCTCTCCGCGATTGCCTTGCACCTGCCCACGATCAGGAGTGCTCCGTGACCATCCTCCATCGCTTCCGAATCCCCCTGATGGTTGCCCTGCCCGCGCTGCTGGCTCCCGTCCTGCGCGCCGACGACGAAACCCCGTCCGACGCGCCGACGACCGCCACCGGCATCGTCTTCCACGACCGCGACGGCGACGGACTCCGCGGCGACAACGAGGAAGGCATCCCCGAGATCAAGGTTTCCAACGGCCGAGACATCGTCAAGACCGACGCCGACGGCCGCTACACGCTGCCGATCGACGACGACACGATCCTCTTTGTCCTCAAGCCCCGAGGCTGGATGACCCCTCTGAATGAGGACAACCTGCCGCAGTTCTACTACATCCACAAGCCGGCCGGTTCCCCCGAATCACGCTTCCCCGGTGTCGAGCCGACCGGCCCCCTGCCCGACTCGGTCGACTTCCCCTTGTCTCCCCAGGCCGAGCCCGACGTCTTCCGCGCCCTGTTCTTCGGCGACACTCAGCCGAGGAACATCCAGGAAGTCGAATACATCGCCCACGACATCATCGAGCCAATCCTCGCCGAAGGCACCGACGCCTCATTCGGCGTGACGCTCGGCGACATCGTCTTCGACGACCTCTCGGTCATGAAGCCCCTGAACCAGGCCATCGCCCTGCTCGGCCTTCCCTGGTACAACGTCATCGGCAACCACGACACCAACCAGGATGCGCCGAACGACGAGCTTTCGGACGAGACCTATGAACGGATCTACGGCCCTTCGTACTACTCCTTCGACCACGGGCCGGTCCACTTCATGGTGCTCGACGACATCAAGTGGTTCATCCCCGAGGAGGGCGGCCGCGGTCGCTACACCGGCGGACTCGGCGAGCGGCAGATGGAGTTCATCCGCAACGACCTGGCGATGATCCCCGAAGATCAGCTCATCGTCCTGATGATGCACATCCCCCTGGTCAACGTTGAGGACCGCCACGAGCTGTACCGCCTGATCGAGCAACGCCCGTTCGCCCTGTCCGTCTCGGCCCACACGCACTATCAGGAACACGTCTTCATTGGTGAAGAGGACGACTTCCACGGCGCCGAGCCGCACCACCACGTCATCAACGTCACCACCTGCGGCAGTTGGTGGGGCGGCGCCCCGAACGAGCTGGGCATTCCTCACACCACGATGCGCGACGGTGCCCCGAACGGCTATTCGGTCTTCACCTTCGACGGCCAGAACTACGACATCGAGTTCCGCGCCGCCCGCCTTCCGGCCAGCCACCAGATGACCATCTTCGCCCCCGAGGAAGTCGCCTCGGCCGACGCCTCGTCGACCGAGGTCCTGGTCAACGTCTTCGGCGGCTCGGAGCGCTCGACCGTCGAGATGTCCTTCGGCGATACCGGCACCTGGCTCCCTCTCGAACGCGCCGCCGTCGAGGACCCCTACTACCTCCGCATGAAGGCCCTTGAGGAGAGCGACACCCCTCCCCCCGGCCGCAAGCTGCCGAACGTCATCACCTCCCCCCACATCTGGCGCGGCACCCTCCCCGCCGATCCTGCTCCCGGCACCCACGCCCTCCGCATCCGCACCACCGACATGTTCGGCAAGACCTACGAAGACCTCCGCACCCTCCGCATCCGCTAACCCCCCCTCTTCCGGGGGCCTCCCTCACCGGCGGCCCCCTTTTTTCCTCCAAAATCCTCCCCCTTTGCTCCCACAACTCCCTTGAACCCTCAGCCCCAAACCCGTAAGATCCAATTCCTTCACCACCCATGCCTCTCTAGCTCAATCGGCAGAGCAGCTGACTCTTAATCAGCGGGTTGAAGGTTCGAGTCCTTCGGGAGGCACTTGTGACACTGGCCGACTCATCCCGACCCGAGGCGTCTAAACCCGTCTCGGGTTTCTCTTTGCGCCGATCGTCCACGGCACCGTTCAGATGAAGGGTTGCGACGGCATCCGACTCGGGCCGACTCGATCCGTCCCCTTCGGTGGGCAAATAGTGGGCAAAGCGTTCGCTGATAGGTTGTCCATCCGTCCCCGTTGCACGGGCTGAATCACGCTCGGGGGACTCGGGTCGGATTGAGGGAATCGACCGGGCGGCCTGCTCCAGATCGACCGTCCGGGGCCTCGTGTAGCGTCCGGTCAGTTCCAGGGTTGAATGCCTCATGAGGCGTTGGACGACTCGGGGCGAGACGCCAGCGGCATCGGCCAGGGTGGCACACTGGCACCGCAAGGCGTGGAAGTCGAACACGAGGCCCGAGTCGTCCCGGTAGGCGATCCCGGCGGCTTCCAGGTCGATCCGGAGCATCGCAGCCCCCTTGTCCGGGAGGGGGAATGCGGGGGCCTCGGGTGCGATTGTCGCCATGTGAGGGGCCAGGTCTTCGGCCAGGTCGTGGGGCAAGGGCAGCGTGGCCGGTTCCCCGTTCTTGGTGTAGGCGGCGGCCACCGTCACCGTGGGAGATTTGGAGTCCAGGTCGAACGATCCGGGCGTGATGCTGGCCAGTTCCGAGAACCGTAGGCCCGTCGCGACCGCCAGCCGGTAGCAGAGGGCGCGGGCCGGGCCGGTCATCTTCCGGTACGACTCTCCCCGGTGGGCAGATTCGATCAGCTTGCGGAGTTCTTCGACCGAGAGCGTTCGTCGATCATGCCGACGATCGGCGGCCTCGGAGAACTTGCTCATCCCGGCAAGGGGGTTGTCCAGGCTCCGCCCGTCCCGATGCAACCATCGGGAGAATTGCCGGATTGCCGTCAGGTGGGCATTCAGCGTCCGGGCCGACCGGTTCTCTGCCTTCAACTCCCCGAGGGCGATCATGACCGTCGACGGTGCCACCTCGGAAATGGAGCGGATCGCCCCCCATTCGATGATCCGGCTCGCGTAGGTCCGCGTCTGGCGAACATGCTTAGGATCACCCCCCTTCGCGGTCAGGGCCGCGATGAAGTCGTCCAGGTGATCGAGGATCGGCCGACGCTCCGCGACAGCCAAGCGTTCGGCCTTCGGGTCGATCAGTCCGGCGCGTTGCCGGGCGGCCTTCGACTCCGCCTCCCTGGCCATTTCCTCGGTCATCCGACGATCCGGGCATCCCTTCGCCTCCCGCTTCACCCCGTCGGCATCGGTGTAGCGGAAATACCAGACCTTGCCGCGCTTCCTGAACGATGCCATCGGTCGTTATCCTCCGCCTGTGTCGCTTGCTGGCGCAAGCAGACGTTGCTTGTCGTGATTGTACGGTCATTGACGGAATGGCTCAATACGTTTGTTCACAAGAGGTCTGATCGTCTCGGACGGTCATCGGCTAACCCTCGGACGCTGGGAGGGGATCGCCCGTGGAGTCCGTGGAAGCCGTGGAGTCCCCTTTAAGGGGGGCGGCTTCCACGGGATGGCTTCCACGGGGGCGCGTGTCTGGAGAGTCATCCGGGGCCACGACGGATAGGGCGGAATGGCCAGTTCGAGCAATTTCGGCCCGTGGAAGCCGGTTCGTGGTGTCCTCGTCCCATAAAGGGCCTTCCACGGCTTCCACGGCTTCCACGGGGGTTCCCGTGGCTTGCATCGTCCAGATGCGGGCATCGTCCGGCCCGGAATGGAGCGCTTCGAGGCCCGAGGGCATGGCGGCCTCGTTCACCCGCTCCGCCTCCAGGATGGCCTCGGGCGACGGGGGCCAGGGTGAATTGGGAAGTCGGAAGAAATAGGGGCCGTTAAACCCGGCTCGCTTCGATTCTCCTCCGAGGCGTTTCTTGAGGATCGTCTCGCGCCACCATTTCACGCGCCCGAGGACTTGCTTGTTCAGTTCGTCACCGATCAGCTCGGGGCCTGGCTCGGGGAAGGCTCGACCGATGGCCTCGTCGCCTTCCCTCGCGCAGGTGATGGAACTCGCCGGCCCGTCCTTCAACCGTTCGCGGAGCCAATCGGCGGCGCGGTCGATCTCGCCTTGATTCTTCGCCTTGCCGGATCGGGCGGCGGTCTGCAACAGGTCGTCGGCGGAGATGTCGACGGGCCCCGACCAGTTCAGGCGGAAGAGCTGGCGTCCGAGTTCGTCGCGGTCGGCCTCGCTCAGGTGGTCGGATTCGGCCAGGATCGCGGCCACCTGATCGGGAGGGGGAGATTCCAGGGTCCACCCGATCGACGACGGCCGGGGGACGTTCAGGTTCCACTTGAACGGGGCCAGCACGCGCCGAGAGTCGTCTGCGGGGTCGCTGGCGATGGCGAAGCAGGCGCGGGGGACGTTGACGTAGGCGATCGAGCCGCCGACCCGGCTGGCGACCGTCTTCGCCTCGTCCTTGTTCAGGTGCTTGACGGTCAGGATCGTCACCCCGCGATCGTTCGCCAGCTTGGCCAGCGGTTCGAGGATCGAGCGTAGTTCCGCGTCGTGATGGTCCCGGATTCCCGCCGCGCCGATGTAGCCGGTGATCGGGTCGATGATGACCAGCTTCACCTCGGGCCGACGTGCCAGGTAGGCGTCGAGCGGCGCCAGTTGGGCCAGGGAGAACGGGGCCGAGTTCCCCTTCGCGTCCTTCACCCCGTCGAGCGTGTGGACCCGCCGTACGTCGGCATCGTTGGCGAGCAGTCGCGGCTTGATCGTGTCGGCCGAGCCATCCTCGCAGCCCAGCAAGAGCACGTCGCAGGGCGGGGGCGGGTCGTAGTCTAGGCCGAGCGTCGGGCGGCCTTGCGTCAGGTCCGCGACGAGGGCCGACCAGAACATCCCCTTGCCGGCCCCGCCGAGCCCGGCGGCCGTGACCAGCTTCCCCCTCGGGATCACGACGGGGACGAGGAACTTGACCGGCTCGGCCTTGATGTCGGCCATGCAGGTCGTGAGCAATTCCGGTTGGGCGCCCTCGTCGCCGAGTTCGAGGGGTGTCCCGTCCTGCAAGCGGAGATCCGATTTATGGATGCGGACCTCCGCCTCGCCTTCCTCACCGGGCCGGAAGACGACGGTGGCCCAATCCCAATCGTCGGAGAGCACGAATCCATAATTCGGTGCCCCGGGGCGATCGACCGCCATGACGCACTGGTTCACTTCGAGGCGCTGATAGGCGATCTCCGGCCCCCCTGATTGGCCGGTGCTCTCGCCCTCTCGACCCGAATCCGATCCCTCCCGATCCGGCCTCGGGGCGTTCAGGAGCTTGCAGGACGGGCTTGGATGGTTCTTCACCGCGTCGGCCAGCTTGTGGCGCAACTGCTTCTCCGACTCGGGCGGCCTGGCCTTCGCCTCGTTCCACTCCGCGAAAATCGGGTAGGCGTCGGCCTCGGACAGTCCGAACCCATCGACGAGCACGCAAGCGACGTGATAGAGCCGTCCGTGTCCGTTCTCCCCTTCGACCGCGTCCGGGAAGCCGGGGGCAAAGATATAGGATCGGGCACGATCGGCCGCGCCGGTCCCGGCGGTCATGCTCCAGACGTTCGATTCCCGATCAGCGGGCGACGGGGCCTCCGACGCCAGCGCTTCGAGCAACTCCCGGGGGACGACGTGAAAATCACCCCGGCTCGTCGGGCCTTCAAAAACAGCGGTCCACCGATGGGGCCGGTTCGGCGTCGAGTCCCCCTTGCGAGCCATCGAGCCATACAGCTTGATGACCCGGGCCGGGTTGAACAACTTCGCGTCGATCTGGACCCGATCGTCGGAGAATTGCGCGTCGGCGGCCTTCAAGGCCCGAGCGATGAGGCCCCCGTCATCGCTCGGCAGATCGACCCGGTAACGCAAGTGATAGCCGTTGCCCGAGTCGGCCAGGATCGGGGGCGGCCACCCCCGGGCGGTCAGGTCATCGCGGAGGGCGATGATCCGCTCCCAGGCGCGGGCCTTCTCCTCGTCGGAGCTTGAAATCCCCGAAGGCGAGCGCCTCGGGTCGGCATCGAAGACGAGGCCGATTCGGTGGAGCACATGCTCATCGGCGGCCGTCGTCTTGGGCTTCCGCTTCACCCGATTGCTGGCCAAGGCGAGCATGTCGGGCACGAGGGGGTTGATCGTGACATACACTCCCTCGGCCTTCGGGGTCCAGGCAAGCGCGACCTTGGCCAACGGGTCGAGGTGGTCCGAATCGAAGTACCCGGCCACGGTGAACGCGGGATAATTCGGATTGTCGATCACTCCGAGCACCCGCAATTCGATGACGCTGCCGGGCTCGACCAGCGGGCGGAGCCAGGCCGCGATGTTCTCGGGGGATGGCTCGGCGACGTGAAGGGGCGGAGTGTTCATGAGCCACCCCCTTCGATCCATCGTCGGATCGTCTCCGGTGCCCACAATGGCATCCGACCGACCACGCGATCGGGCTTCGGGAATCGGCCGGCGGATCGCAGGCGTTCCAGGGTCCGACGGCTCACCCCGAGGGCATCGGCCAGTTCATCCAAGCGATAGGCCAGGCGTCCGACGGCGGGCTCGTGCGGCCCCGTGGGGGCCTTCTGCGGTTCGGGGCGTCCCATCATCGCACCCCCCGGCCGTCGGCCTCGTCGGCGGGGGCGTAGGGCTGCAAGCGAGGCTGGACGATCGACTCCGCGCCGATGCGGACGACGTAGCCAAGTCGAGCCAGTTCCTTTTGGGCGTCAGCGGCGGCGGCCAGGTCGCTCCGGTCCATCGCGTCGGCCAGCCGGGCGAAGAGGCCGGCGGCCTTGAAGGTCCGATCCGAGACGGGCGGATCGGCAAGCCTGTGCGTCTTCATGTCGTATGTCCTCGGGTCGGGCCGCTCCCACGTGGCGGCCTCACCCGAAGGGCCGGATTGCACAACATCCGGCCGATTTTGTCGCAAGCCCTTGCGCCGCTTGGAAATCAAGGTTGCGTAACGTTACGCAACGTCATGCTTGATCGCGGTATCGCCCCCGCGCCTCGTCCCGGGCCATCGCTTTTCGTTTCTCTTCCCATCGCTGGATCGCCCGACTTGCGGTTGCAACCGAGCAACCCACTTCGGCGGCGATCTCGGTCGGGCCAGGCGGGCACTCGTTGCGCTCAAGGTATCCAAGGTAGACCCCGACGCACTGATCGGCTTTTCCTTGATTCCGGGGGCGGTGCCTCGTTCGAGGTTTCCTGGCCCCCTGTGGGGCGGCCTCGGGCGTCGGGACGGTCCCCGGGGGAATGGGATCGGGCGCCGGGTTCGCCAATACTTCCGGAGCCTTCGCCTTGAGGAATGCCTCGAAGGCCGATGCGAAGGCTTGGGCGCCGGCGTCCCAATTTGTGATGCTCACCCCGGCCGTGTCAGTCTCAGGTTTCACCCGTCGCATCCGTTCCAGCTTGCCCTTGCCGGCCACGGGGAGGCGTTGGCTGAGACGACCATCGGGCATCAATCGGGGTTGCCCGTTGAAGAATCCTCGACGCAACACGAAGTCGAACACGCGCGATTCTTCGCCTTCGTTCAAGTCGCTCCGAGCCAGGACGCCTTGATCGGTCAATCGCCACTGTTCTTTGCCGACTCGCTCGCAATGGAACGCGGGTTCGTCCTTCTGATCGCCGGCCTTCCGCCGCTCGAAGATGTCGCGCCAAACGTCCCACATGCCGGACGACAGGGAATCCATCGCCTCGACGAGGCCATATTCCCCGGTCAGGCTGATTGTCGCTTCCACGGCCTCGGAGTGCCCGAACATCTGGAGCCGGAACGTGACGCGTCGGCCGATCATCCCGGCGGCCGTGAGAAGCATGAGGGCTTGTTCTTCCGACTCGCTCAGCGAATCCGGATCGAACTCCGCCCATGTCTCGGGGACGGTTCGCAGGAGATGACCGATCCCCTGTTTCAGGGGATCGCCGACGGGGGCGTCTGTCTCGGACATGAGATGCACTCACCACACCGGGCCGGCCGGCCGGGACTGGCGATGAGTGCAACACCATCCCGACCGGCCGCATCGAGCCACCCGGTTTGCAACCCGTGCGGCTACCCGATGCCAGTCATTCTAACTGGAAACTTGTCAACCTTCCCAGGGGATCGCGTGCGATGGGGCAAAGAGGGCTGGCCCCGGCCTCTCGCAAACCTCGCGAAGTCGGAAGGAAGCGAACCGTGTCAGGAACGAGAGAAAGGCCGCTCAACCTGCACGTTGATCCGGTGCCACTCCGGCGACGCCTTCCGGGCGGCCTGCGCTTCGTCCCAGATGACCTGAGAGGCCCTGCGCTGAATGTCCTCTTCGGCGTGTTTGGCCTCTTCCGGTTCCAATGCCGGTTGCGGCGAGTCGCTCCAGACCCAGGCCAGGAATTCGGCCTTCTGCGTCTGGTTCAACCGTTCCCACAGGCCGCGAATGAGTTTGTCCGGACGTGCCCTCCACCATTGTTCGGCGAGCGACCGCTCCAAGAGCCCCCGATACCGGGATTCATCACGCCTCGTCCTCATTGCCCCCTCCCCTGTTAAGCTGGGTTATTTCATCCAAAAAGAAAGTCTCTTGTACCCCGTGACTGTTCCCCTTGGAGTCTCCTGGAAATCGGTTCGGGAAGGACCCGTGAATTTAAAATGTTGTCTTTTCAGCCATCCGTTTACAGGCTCTCCGCCTTCTCAATCTATTGTTGGCGACGTGTCTCCCAAAGCAACCTGTGAAGCATGCAGATAAGACGAGACAATCGCGAGAGCGAGAAGGTGATTTGGTTCTATTGAGGAGTTGCTGCGTGGGATCATGGTCTCGGAGAGGTCCGAGAAGGGGGAGCGGAAGTCGGAGGGTGCGGCCACGCCGAAGGGTCGGGATAGAGATGCCTCTGAAACTCGCTAAAAAACTTGCTGATCTCGGCGGGCCGGCCGAGGTCGGCCAGGGCATCGGCAATGGAGCCGTGATAGCGGATGCGGAGCAAGGGCGTGAGCTTGTCGAGATCGAGTTCTTCAACCCCGACGCTCACGTAATGGGACAGCACGAAGTCGAGGAAGGCTTTCTGCTTGTCCGTGAACGAGGCATCGAGCGCCATCCTGGCATTCGCGGCGCGGTCCGCGCGGGTCTGGGGGGGGATGGCGTAGGCGACGTGGGCCAGCACGTCGAACAGGTCGCTGTTCTCGGCGTCGATGATCCGCTGCATCTCGGCCAGTTGGTCGCGGCCGAAACCGTGCTCGGTGAGCCCTTGCAAGAGCCGCTTGCGGGTCTCGGGATCGCTCCAGATCGCGCGGAGTTCGGCCTCGTCCTTGAAAAACTCGGGGAGCTTGCCGAACAGCGTTTCCATGAACTGCTGCGCCGACATGGGCGTGCCGTCGGGATGCCAGAAGGTCGTCATCATCATGTGCTGGATGGTCCGGGCCTTCCCGTCCGCCAGCTTGACCTTCGCCCGACCGGGGCGCGTGCCGCCGTCGCCCCCGCCCTCGGGGAGAGCGGGCGGGCCCGGAGGGCGGACGACCGGATCGGGGCTCGGCTCGGGGTCCAGGGGTTCGCCATCCCACTCGGGATCTGCGAAGTGGACGTGGGCCCGGACGAAGTCGTAGATCGTGAAGTAATCCTTGCCCTCGAACAGCCGGGTTCCCCGCCCGATGATCTGCTTGAATTCGATGATCGAGTTGACCGGGCGCATCAGGACGATGTTCCGGACGTTACGCGCGTCGACCCCGGTCGAGAGTTTCTGCGAGGTCGTCAGGATCGTCGGGATCGTCTTCTCGTTGTCCTGGAAGGCGCGGAGGTGCTGCTCGCCCAGCTTGCCGTCATGCGACGTGACCCGGTGGCAGTAGTTTGGATCGCGGCTCGTCTTCATCTGGTTGATGAGGTCACGGACGGCCAGGGCGTGCAATTGGGTGGCGCAGAAGACCAGCGTCTTCTCGTTCGGGTTGATCTGCTCCAGGAACAGCTTGACCCGATAGGACTCCCGCTCCTTGATCTCGATGATCTTGTTGAAATCGGCCTCGGTGTACCGCTTGCCGGCCTCGATCTCGCCCTCGATCAGCGTGTCGTCGGGCGTGTAGACGTACTCGTCGAGCGTGGTCGAAATCTGCTTGACCTTGAAGGGGGTCAGGAAGCCGTCGTTGATGCCGTCCTTCAGGGAGTAGATGAAAACCGGCTCGCCGAAATAGTCGTAGGTATCGACGTTCTGGTCGCGCTTGGGGGTGGCGGTCAGGCCGAGCTGGACGGCCGGGGCGAAGTGGTCGAGGATACCGCGCCAGGTGCTCTCGTCGTTCGCGCCGCCGCGATGGCATTCGTCAACGACGACGAAGTCGAAGAAGTCGGGCGGGTAGTCGCCGAAATAGGGGGAGGGCTGGCCGTCCTTCGGGGGGCCGCTCAGGAAGGTCTGGAAGATGGTGAAGAACAGGTTGCCGTTCTTGGGCACCCGGCCCTTCTTCCGGATCTCGTCCGGCTCGATCCGGACCAGCGCATCCTCGGGGAAGGCCGAGAAGGCGTTGTACGCCTGATCGGCCAGGATGTTGCGGTCGGCCAGGAAGAGGATGCGGGGGCGGCGGGTCGGCTCGCCCGAGAGGTTCCAGCGGGCCTGGAACAGCTTCCAGGCGACCTGGAAGGCGATGAACGTCTTGCCGGTGCCGGTGGCCAGGGTCAGCAGGATGCGCGAGGCGCCGTTGCCGACGGCCTCAAGCACGCGGCCGATGGCGATGTCCTGGTAATAGCGGCCCTGGTAGAAACCGCCCCGGTCCTCGAATGGTACGGCGGCGAAGCGGTCGCGCCAGGCGTTCGGCACGGCGAAGGTGCGGGCCCAGAGTTCCTCGGGCGTCGGGTAGCCGGGCCGCTCGCCCTCGGTCCCCTCCTGCATGTCGATGCCGTAGACGCCCCGGCCGTTCGTGGCGTAGGCGAACCGGATCGCCAGCTTGCCGGCGTAGTTCTTCGCCTGGGCCACCCCTTCGGTGAGCGCCTCGCCCCACGCCTTGGCCTCGACGATCGCCAGCTTGGTGTTGCGGTACTCCAGCACATAGTCGGCCGAGAGACCCCTGCCTCGCCGTCCTGAACCTTCGAGCCGTCCCGGGGCGATCGGATACTCTCGCCGGATACGACTCCCCGCGACAGCACCCCAGCCGGCAGCAGCCAACGCGAGGTCGATGTGTTCAGCGCGGGTTTCGGCTTCGTTCATGGGTGGCTCACGGAGTGCACCTTGCGTCTCACGAATTAGCGACACCACGCCTTGCGTCTCACGAAATAGATTTTGTGGCACACAAGGTCTGTTGTCGTTCGTCGCTGAGACTCAAAGAACGTCTTTCCCTTCCGCAATGTTCAACAACTCGCGAAAAGCGTAAATCCCGGGTTGCCTCCCTCGCCCCTCGCGCAGGGTTGCGAGGACTCCTCGCTCTCGCAGAAGGCGTAGGATGCGAGCAGCGGTAGCTTTTGGGATCTCCGAGTGAGCCGTGAAGAGCGTTGAGGGGAAAATAGGACTTTGGAAAATGAAATCGACTGCTCGGATCGAGTGTTGCGAGTGGGTCAACTCAACGACATCGACTTTCAATCGCTCGTACAGTTTGAGGATTTCCCGGGCCTTGCGCTCGTTCTCAAAAGCTTGTCTTTCAACGCCTTTGAGAAAGAACGCGCACCATCCCGTCCAGTCATCGTCCCGCGAAACCGCACACAATCGTTCGCAGTACTCCTCTCGGTTGACCTCCAGGTAGCCACTCATGTAAAAATCAGGACTCGCGAGAAGCTTGTGCTGGTAGAGAAAAAGCGGAATCAGCATTCGACCCAGCCTCCCGTTTCCATCCTGGAAGGGGTGCAAAGCCTCGAACTCCACGTGGAGGATCGCGAGTTGAGTCAGCTTATCGGGTTCAGCCACGCTTCCCAGATACTGCTCCCACGAATCCATGCCGGACTGCAAATGCTCCGTCGCAGCGGGCACGAAGCTTGCTTCCTCTATGGCGCAACCCTTCGGTCCGATCCAGTTCTGCTCCTTACGATAGCTGCCGGGCGACTTGTCACGCCCACGGACCCCTTGCATCAGCAGGCTGTGAGCCGATCTCATCAATTGCTGGGAGAGAGGCCGATGCTGCATGGCGGTGACGCAGGCACGCATCGCCTGCCGGTAGTTGAGGACTTCCTCCGCGTCGTCACGCTTTGGCTGGGTCAATCGTTCGGACTCGCCGCCGGCCTCGATCTCCAGGACTTCGCCGATAGTCACCTGCGTCCCCTCAATTTTCGAGGACAACACAGCCTCTTGCGTCGTCAGCGGCGACAGGAGAACTTGCGCGTTCGGTATGGCCGAGAGCAACCCGTCGTAGCGGGCTAGCCCTGCGCTCGCCGGCCCAATCAGCGGGATCAGTCTGTGCCAATCGATGTTCCTGGGAGGGAATTTCCCGAGATGGTAGTGGACCGGCATACGTGTTTCGAATCCGAAGTATACGGCGGGGGCGTAACCCTGATCAGAGTTGGCCGGTGAAGGCCCGGTGGAGTAGCGACCGTTTCAGAGCGTCCAGGGCGGCGAGCTTGCGGCGATAGAGGGATTCGAGGCGTTGGGCTCCATCGACGAGCATATCGAGAGTAGCGACAATTTCGTTCTGGACGCTGAGTGCCGGGAACGGAAACGGCTGACTCTCAAACGTACCCATGTTGATGTTGTCCTGTGCGCTTCCTTTGCCCTGCGCCTGCAAATGAGCCTTGAAGCTTTTTAGAAGATATAGAAGGAACTTGTTGTTAGCCAGAGAACTGTCGACTACGACACCGATAATGCTGTCTGGAATACAGGCGTCGAAACCAAGGATTGCTGTTTCAGCAATATTAGCGGCTATCGTGATGCAAACCGTTCCGGCTGGCCAGAGCTTGCTTTGAG